>JAPSIU010000468.1 GCA_031178565.1 Leucobacter sp.
CAGCAGTTCGCCCTTGCCCGGGATGCCGGGCTCGAGCACGTGGTCGAACGCGCTGACGCGATCGCTCGCGACCACGAGCATCCTGTCCTTGGCGCCGTCGGCGGGGCGGTACAGGTCGCGGACCTTGCCGGAGTAGACGTGCTTCCAGCCGGGCAGATCGAGGGCGCTCACCCGGCCATTATCCCGGAGCCGGCGTGGGTCTCGCGCGGTCGGTTCTGGCTCTTCGGAAAGGCGCGTATAGTCCACATGGACTAATCGAGAGGGGGGTGCCGTGCCGGATGCCGTCGACCGACTGACCCCGCTGGGGCTGATGCTGCTCGCGCTGCTGCACGAGGACGACATGCACGCCTACGAGATGGTCCGTCTGCTGCGCGAGCGCAAGGCCGGTCGCCTCGTCGCGCTCACACACGGCACGATCTACCACACCGTCGCGCGCCTCGAACGGCAGGGTCTGATCGAGGAGGTCGGCACGGACCGCGAGGGCAACCGTCCCGAGCGCACCACCTACCGGCTCACTGCCGCGGGCGCCGAGATGCTCTTGGCCTGGGTTCGGCGCGAGCTCCCGGCCATCGACCGCCCCGAGCGCTTCCGCGTCGCGCTCGCCGAGGCGCACAACCTCGACCGCGCCGAGGTGGCCGCGCTTCTCAGCGAGCGTCGTGACGCCCTCGCGGCATCCCTCCAGGCGCACCGCAACGCTCGCGATCACGCGATCGAGCGCGGTTCGTATCCCCAGTTCCTGATCGAGGTGCACCGCGAGACGGCTCTGCTGTCGGCGGATGTGGCCTGGCTCGACGAAGCGGTCGAGTTCATCCGTCGTCCCGACACCGTGTGGGGGGTCGTCGACCTCGCCCCCACCGACCGCTATCTGGCACAGAGAGAAGCCGCCCGCGCATGAGCGAGAAGTCCAGCACCGCCCGCATCCCCGAGGGTGCAGCATCCCCCGTCAATCCTTGGCCGGCCCTGTGGGCGATGGTCATCGGGTTCTTCATGATCCTCGTCGACACGACGATCGTGTCGGTCGCGAACCCGGCGATCAAAGCGGCGCTCGACCCGGCGACGAGCAACCTCGACAACGTCGTGTGGGTCACCTCGTCGTACCTGCTCGCGTACGCGGTGCCGCTTCTGGTCACCGGGCGTCTCGGTGACCGCTTCGGTCCGAAGAACATCTACCTGATCGGACTCGCGATCTTCACGATCGCCTCCCTCGCGTGCGGACTCTCCGGCTCGCTCGAGGTGCTCATCATCGCTCGCGCCGTACAGGGTCTCGGCGCCGCGCTCATGACCCCCCAGACCATGGCGGTCATCACGCGGACCTTCCCGGCGGAGCGCCGGGGCGCCGCGATGGGCCTTTGGGGCGCGACGGCCGGTGTCGCCACCCTCGTCGGTCCGCTCGCGGGCGGCCTGCTCGTCGACGGCTTCGGGTGGGAGTGGATCTTCTTCGTCAACATCCCCGTGGGTGTCGTCGCGTTCGTTCTCGCATGGCGCCTGGTGCCGCAGCTCGAGACGCACCCCCACCGCTTCGACATCGTCGGAGTGGTGCTCAGCGCGATCGGACTCTTCCTCATCGTCTTCGGCCTGCAGGAGGGCGAGCACTACGACTGGGCCGCCGGTGTCTGGATCATGATCGCCGCAGGGCTCGTCGTGATGGCGATCTTCGTCTGGACGCAGGCCCGCACCAAGAGCGAACCCCTCGTGCCGCTCGGGCTCTTCCGCGACCGGAACTTCGCGATCTCGAATCTCGCGATCGCCGCGGTCGGCTTCACCGTCACGAGCATGGCGCTGCCGATGGCCTTCTTCACGCAGCTCGCCCGCGGCCTCACCCCGACCGAGTCGGCGCTGCTCCTCGTGCCGATGGCGGTCCTCTCGGGTGCGCTCGCGCCCCTGGCCGGCCGCATCCTCGACCGCGTCGACCCGCGCCTGCTCCTCGTTCCCGGGCTCACACTCATGGTCGTGGGTCTCGTCGGCTACGCGCTGCTGATGAACACCGAGGCGCCCGTGCTGCTGCTCCTCATCCCCGCCGCGGTCATCGGCGTCGC
>JAPSIU010000469.1 GCA_031178565.1 Leucobacter sp.
CCGATTCCGCCAGCCGGCGCGCGGGAGGGGGACCGCCCCGGAGTCCGCTCGGGCGTCCGCTCGGCGGCGCTCGGAGGCCCATCGGACGCGCTCGAAGGCCCGTCGGACGCGCTCGATACACTGGCGACCATGGCAGATCCCCTCCTCTTCCAGACGTTCCGACTGCGAGATCTCGAGGTGCGCAACCGCCTCTGGGTCGCCCCCATGTGCCAGTACTCGGTGGCGGAGGAGGACGGGGTCCCGCGCGACTGGCACCTCCAGCACCTCGGCGGCCTCGCACGCGGCGGGGCAGGCCTCGTGATGGCAGAGGCGACCGCGGTCGTGCCGGAGGGCCGGATCTCTCCACGCGACCTCGGCCTCTGGAACACGGAGCAGATGGCCGCGTTCGCGCGGCTCGCGGAGATCGCGCACGGGCACGGCGCTCGGTTCGGAGTACAGCTCGCGCACGCGGGGCGCAAAGCGTCGACGCATCCGTGGCTCCCGGGCGCGCCGAGCGGATCGATTCCCGAGGCCGACGGCGGGTGGCGGACCGTCGCGCCGTCCGCGATCCCGTTCGACGGACTCGCGGGCCCGCGTGCGCTGGAGCGCGACGAGATCGGCGACCTCGTGCGCGCCTTCGGGGACGCATCGGATCGCGCGGTCGAGGCGGGGATCGACGCGGTGGAGGTCCACGCGGCGCACGGGTATCTGCTGCACGAGTTCCTGTCGCCGCTGTCGAACCGCCGCGAGGACGAGTACGGCGGCGACCTCGCGGGGCGCGCCCGGTTCCTGCGCGAGGCGGTGCGGGAGATCCGAGGCCGGCACGGAACCCTGCCGATAATCGTGCGAGTCTCGGCGACGGAGTGGGTCGAGGGCGGCTTCGACGTCGACGATGTCGCCGAGGTCGCGTCGTGGCTGGCAGACGACGGGGCGGATCTCATCGACGTGTCCTCCGGCGGCAACGTGCCCGACGCGCGGATCCCGGCGGGCCCGTCGTATCAGGTCGCACTCGCCTCCCGGTTGCGCGAGGCCGGGCCGCTCCCCGTGAGCGCGGTGGGGCTCATCACCTCGGCGACGCAGGCGGAGGGGATCCTCGCCACCGGCCAGGCCGACGTGATCTCGCTCGCGCGCCCGCTCCTCGCGGACCCGCACCTCCCGATCCGCTGGGCGCACGAGCTGCGGGCGCCATCGGCCGCGGATCTGGTGCCGCCGCCGTACCACCGGGCGCGGTTCTGACGGCGCGGCTCGTCTGATCGCCTCCGCTCCTGTCGCAGTGTCGGAGGTCGCATTTACACTGTGCCCATGAAGGAGATCGCGAGCCCATGACCGAGACGCTGACCACCCGAGAGTTCCTCCGGCTGCGCATGCGCGCGCTGGGGCTGACCGTCGACGGCTGGGCGTCGGCGGCGTCGGCGGCCGTCTCTGGCACCGGAACTGCAACAGGAACCGGCACCGGCACCGAAACCGCGAGTGGAGCCGAGCGGATCGCCGCGACCGCCCGCCGCATGCTGGCGATTCAAGGGCAGGACTGGCGCTCGTCCCGCTGGGCGCTCGGGGTGCGGACGCCGGGCACCTCCGCGGAGGACGTGAAGTCGGCCTTCAACGAGCGTCTGATCGTGCGCTCCTGGCCGATGCGCGGCACCATCCACGTCGTCGCCGCCGAGGACATCGGCTGGATGCAGGCGGCGACGGGTCACCGGGTGCTCGCGGGAGCGCCGAAGCGCCGCGAGTTCCTCGGCATGAGCGACGAGGTGCTCGAGCGGCTCGTCGACGTCTCGCTCGCAGCGCTCAGGGGCGGCGAGGGTCTCGTCCGCGACGAACTGGCGACGATCTGGACCGAGGCCGGGATCGACTGGCACAGCAGCTGGCGCTACCACCTCATATGGTGGCTGTGCCAGAACGGCCACGCGACCTTCGGCCCGGTGCACGGGGACGCCGAACCACGGCTCGTGCTCGCCGAGGAGTGGATCCGGGAGCCGCGCCGGTTGAGCGGCGACGAGGCACTCGCCGAACTCGCGGT
>JAPSIU010000470.1 GCA_031178565.1 Leucobacter sp.
TCATGCGCGGGCCTTCCCGGGGATCGTGACGCCGTAGCCGTCGGCGAGGTGGTTGAGGAGGGTGATGGTGCGGGCGGCGTCGCGGACGACGACGTGAGCGGCGAGGTCGTTCATGCTCGAGGCGGGGATCGCGGCGAGCATGTCCTGCAGCGCTTCGGCGAGGTCGCGGCCGTTGCGCATGACGTCGCGGTCGGCGGCGTTCTCGGCGGTGACGGGCGTCTGCGTCAGCCAGTCCTGGAAGGCGTCGGCGATCGCGGCGAGGCGGTCGATGAACCGGCCTCGTGCGTCGCCCGGCCGTACACTGGTGGTGTCGGGAGTGGTCATGATGAGTGGTCCTTCCGGTCGGCCCTCCGGCTGTTGCAGCAGCGCGGGGGGCTTCTTCTTGTCGGGGTCAGGCGACCGCGCGCGAGTCGATGAAGCGGGCGAGTTCCGACTCGGCGATGCGGTAGACCTTGCGGTTCTCGGCGAGGTTGATCGCCTTGATGGATCCGTCGTCGATGCGGGCGAGCACGTAGTGCTTGCCGACGCCGGGAGGTCGGCTGCGGCGGCGACCGAGAGCATCCGGTCGACGCGTGCGGGGCTAGTGGTGTCCATGCGAGGCATCCATGCGGCACTCAGGCCGCGTTCTCCACGACTCGGCGCTCGCTGATCGGGGTGAGAACGTCGAGGAGCGAGACCTTCAGGTAGCCGGCGATCACGACGAGCTCGTCGATCGTGAACGAGCTGTGACCGAGGAGCCGGCGCTTGAGGGTGGACAGCGAGAGCCCGGTACCATCGGCGAGTGCCTCGATGGACATGCGCCGATCGGCGAGGATTGCCCGGATTGCCCGGGCGGCCTTACCGGAAGGTGTGCTGTAGTTCATACGAACTAACCGTAGTCCTGACGAACTAGAAAGCAAGTCTATTGCGCGTGTCGTGTCAGATGTGACACGATCCCCTGGTGAGTGACTACACCCCCACGTTCGTCGCCAAGCAGATCGCCGCCCGCTTGAGAGGCGCGATCGCGCAGCACAACATCAGCCAGGCGCAGCTCGCGATCATCTGCGACGTCTCGCAGTCGCAGTTCTCGAAGATCATCCGCGGCGTGCGGCCCATGACGGTCGACCAGCTCGTCGCGCTTTCGGAAGCCCTCGGCATCGACCTCGGAGCGCTCGTCGCAGAGATCACCGACCGAGCGTCCGCGATGGACCAGCTCTCCTCCCCCGTCGTCTACGTCGAGGACGGGATCACCCGGGAGGATCCAGCCAAGTGGGATGGGCGATTCCTGGACACCTACGGCATCCGCGCCCTCGCGCGCATGGAGGCCGCGTCAGAGGCCGCACCTACCGTCGCTCAGGATGCGATGGACGTCGCAGAAGTGGACGGAGACGGGGAGGTGAAGCGTGCCTATGGCTTGGCGGCGAAGCGCGGTACCCGAGCTGCCGACCGTGAGCCCCACGCTGACTGACCTCGGCGCGCTCGCGGCGGACCTCGACGTGACGCTCCACATGGCGCACCTCGAGCACGGCCTCCTAGGCTTTTACGAGCCCACCGAGGCCCGCGTCTACTTCACGTTCGGCCTCACCCTCGCCGAACAGCGATCGGTCATCGCGCACGAGCTCGCGCACGTCCACTTCGGCCACGGCTGCTCGAGCCCCCGCGCCGAACGGGAGGCCGACACGTGGGCGGCGCAGCTGCTCATCACGCCGCACGCGTACGCCGCGGCCGAGCAGCACTCGCACGACCCGCACCACATCGCCAGCGAGCTCGACGTCACCGTCGACCTCGTGCACCACTACCGCGTCCACTGCCTCCAACGCCTCGGACGCCGCACCTACGGCCGCCAGTTCCGCGGCCGCCTCACCCCCACAATCGCGAGGAGCCTCGATGGGTAGGAACGAGAAGGGCGAGGGCGGCGTCTACAAGTACGGCTCGTACTGGCGCGGCTACATCACCGTCCACGGTCAGCGACGCGAGTTCCGCTCCACCACGAAGGCCGGCGCGCACGCGAAGCGCAAG
>JAPSIU010000471.1 GCA_031178565.1 Leucobacter sp.
TTCGCCGGCTCCCGGCCCGCGAACGCCGCGACGTTGCCCCGGGCGATCTCCGCGAACTCCTCTCGCCGCTCGAACGAGAGCAGTTCGCCCTCCGGCCCGACGGCGCGGAGGAGGTGCAGCGACAGCGCGCCAGAACCGACCCCCGCCTCGACCACGCGGGCGCCCGGGAAGACGTCCGCGAGCGAGAGGATCTGCGCGGCGTCCTTCGGATACACGATCGCGGCGCCGCGCGGCATCGACATGACGAAGTCGGAGAGCAGCGGCCGCAGCGCGAGATACTCCTCGCCGCTGCTGTTCTCGATCACCGAGGCGTCGGGGATCCCGACCAGTTCCTCGTGCCGGATCACGCCGCGGTGGCTGTGGAACTCCCCTCCCGGAACGAGCGTGACGGTGTTCATGCGCCCCTTGGGGCCGGTGAGCTGCACGCGGTCGCCGTATCCCAGAGGACCGCGGATCGCCGGTGCCGCTGCGGCCTCGCTCGGAGACGGAGGGCCGCTCGTGCTGTCCTGCTCGCTCACTCGTGTTCTCCCGTCGCAGTCGCTCGCGCGCCGTGCCCGGCGCCGCCGCTCCGGAGGCTCCCGAAGCGCTCCGAGAGTCTATCCGCTTCCATTCCCGCGAGCGTCGGCCACAGCTCGTGGGAGGGCTCCTCGTCGAGGCTCACCAGGTGCGGGATCCCGATCGCGACCGCGCCGGAGGCGTGGGCCGCGCGCAACCCGGTCGGAGAATCCTCGAGCGCGAGACAGTCCGCGATCCCGACGCCGAGCAGCCGGGCGCCGCGGAGGTACGGATCCGGATCCGGCTTCTCCCGGGCGACCTCGTCCCCCGCCACGATCCCCGCGAAGGACCCCTCCGGCAGCAGGCCGACGACCGCATCGGCGATGGGACGGACGGCCATCGTGACGAGCCCGGACGGAATGCCCGCCTCGCCGAGCGAGGCCAGCAGTTCGATCGCGCCCGGCCGCCAGACCGGGCCCGTTTCGCTCAGGCCGGCGATCACCCCCTCGGTCCACTCCGCGATGATCTCGTCAACGGAGAGCGGCACGCCGAGCCCCTGGAAGAGTCCCGCCGCCGCGCGAAGACCCGAGCCGACGAGGCGCTCGCGCACCTCGGGGGCCAGCTCGATCCCGTACCTCGCGAGCATCTCCAGTTCGGTCTCGAGCCACAGCGGCTCCGAGTCGATCAGGGTGCCGTCCATGTCCCACAGCACCGCTGCGGGCCTGCGTTCAGTGAGGAGTGCGCTCATCCGCACCAGTCTACCGACCGCGAGTCGTTATCCTGGAGGGCATGCCCGAGCCGAAACGCCAGAACCAAGGAGCCCAGCTCAAGTGACCGATTCCTCAGCCCAGCATCCCCGGGTACTCATCGTCGCGTTCCAGGGCTGGAGCGACGCGGGGGACGCCACGACCGAGGTGCTGCAGCACCTCGGCGGGCTCCTCGACGCCGAGGTGCTGCACGTCATCGGTGCGGAGGGGTACGTGGACTTCCAGGTGCACCGGCCGAAGATCACGTTCGACGACGCGGGCAACCGCGTGCTCGACTGGCCCGACACGCGCCTCTACGGCGTCGTGCGCCGGCCCGGCGAGGATCCGGCTCCGGGTCGAGATCCGAGCGCGGAGACCGTCCGCCGGCTCGACGGCAGCCCGGTCACCGACCTCTTCCTCCTCGCGGGCGTCGAGCCCGCGAGGGACTGGCAGAACTTCGCCGACGAGGTCGTCGAGCTGGTCGACGTCTGGGACATCGACACCGTCATCATCCTCGGGTCGATGTTCTCGGATGCCCCGCACTCGCGCCCCATCGTGACGAGCGTCTCCACCGAGAGCTCCAAGCGCCGCGCCGAGACGGGCGCCGTGCGCAGCAGTTACGAGGGACCGGCCGGCATCGCCACGGTGATCGACCTCGCGCTCGCGGAGGCGGGCATCGAGTCGATCTCGCTCTGGGCCCAGGTCCCCCACTACGTGCACAGCACCCCGTCGCCGAAGG
>JAPSIU010000117.1 GCA_031178565.1 Leucobacter sp.
ACGTCGTCGATCGTCAACACGCCGACGAGCCGGCCGTTTTCATCGACGACGGCGGCCGAGAGGAGGTCATACTGTTCAAAAAGCTGCGCCGCCTCCTCGTCGGCAGCACTGTCCAGGCGAAGTATCTCGGTCGCCACTTCGGTGAGGTCACGGTTACCGGCAACGGAAACATCGATCTCGCCCGCGTAGACATCGTTGTGGTCGCGCGCGGTGAGCTCCCAAGTTCCGTGGATAGACGTCAGTGATCGATCAGCGACGACCAACACGACCTCCTCGTCCTCGGATTCGTAGGTTCCTCGCGGCCGCAGCTCACCCAGATCGAGGTTGAAGTCAACAGAGCCACCGTCTTGTAGCTGATCGAGGGCGGGGCGTACGGTGTTGAGCTTGGCGTGTAGAGATGGCTCATATTCGCGTAGTTCGGGATGTTAATCGAGCGCTGCATGGGACCCCATTTGCGAGGGGGCATAGGAAGTTCAAGATCGGAGAAGCGGTGCGCCCGCCGCGGGTCGCTGTAATCGAACGCGAAGACGTCGCCTTCCAGGTGAAGGTTCACCTCCACATCGTGGAAAAACGTAGTCGTCCGGTTCGTGATCCGGACAATAGTAGGGCGAAGCTGGCTCGCCGCGATCTTAGGGAGTGCCGCCTTCCACGCCACGCGGAATCCGGAGACCCATCGATCGATTGACTCGATGTACTCCTCCGCAGTACGTCGCTCAGGTTCCATTAGGGCACTCTCAATTGAGGACATCCCTTCGATGGCCGCCCTGTACGCCGAGAGCCCAGCGAGACCAGACACGAGAGAAGCTGCATCTGTCGTTCGTGGCTCAGGCTGTGGCATCGCCTTAATGAGACGCGCACGCACGCGATCGATGTACTCGTCAACCGTGGATTCTTCATCGACCGTCACAGAGGCGATCTCGCCGAGTACTTCAACAGCGAAGTCGGTCTCGACCTTCGCGCCCGCTGAGCCGCGCTGGATCAGGAGATCGACTTCTTCGGAATTCGCCTCCCGCGTCTCACCGTCAGCGCGGATATAGATACGCCCGTCCGTGAGCGAGTCACCACTAGCTCGGCACGGAAAAGGGCCCTGTCCAAGCTTCGGCGGATCCACAAAGATCACAAGTACTTGGTTTGCCGATCCCTCTACCGGCACCCAGACAATGTCCCAGCGCGGGCCAGCTGCGCCGATGTACTTTTGGATCACCTTCGAGATCTCCATCATCTCAACCGGCGGGATACCCGTGATAGCGCCCCGAGCGACCCCGATGATCATGACGCCGTATCCTTCGAAAGCCGCGGCTGCCATGTCTGGCATACGGTTTGCAGCACCGAGGATGAACTTGGCGACTTTCTCCTTGTCCTTCTTCGTGGAAAGGTCGAGGGTGCTCTTGAGCTCCAGGTAGTGTCGTTCGGCCAGGTCGCCCTGTTCAGCTGCGGCCGCGATGAGCGCTTGGGCCGCCAGAACGCCGTGTGGTGGCCGGGCTGTATCCAACTCAAGCATCGGTCGGTCTCCCCGCGAGAAACTCGACCTGCTTGAATGTATCCGTCGATTTCTGCTTCGCGGCGTGCTCCATATTGCGGGTCTCCTCGGCGCCGAGGGCGCATCTTGAATCTGTGCTCATAGTGCTGTCTCCTACGCTACCGGTGACCTCCGACAATGAATCTTTGGACTTCCAGCTACAAGACCAAGATCACAATTTCGTTGAGTATAGAGATCATGCGGCATTCTCGTTGGAATGAGCACCCAACAGTCTTTCCCTTCGTTAGGAGCCCAGCTCGGCACTGATATTCAGCCTCGTGGTTCTCGACTTCGTGCGCGCGTACGGTGGACCGAAACCATCACGCGTCAGCGCAGAAGTCGTTCAATCACCGTCGAGAGCGAGGCTGAAGCCGAGGAGTTCTTTGAGCTCATGCGTTCGTCGTTCGGCCAGGCGCTGGATCCGCTGATCACGTTGAGTGACTACGCAGCTCTGATCGGGGATCGCTTCCTACGCGGTGTCGACATGACTTCTACGGCGAGCGGCTACCGTGCAGGTCTGAAGCTTCGCGTATTGCCTGCGCTCGGCCATGTTCGCATCTGTGACATCTCTCCCGGTGTCGTGGATCGCTGCATCGATACGTGGGAGGCAGAACATGCGTCATCGACACTAAAGAACACGATCGCGGCTCTCACGCGGGTGCTTGACGAGGCGGTCCGCGACGAGCTCATTACTCGCAACCCTGCGCGAGACCGTTCGAATCGGAGGTATCTGTCGCAAGTAACACTCAAGCAGGTTCGGCAGATGCCTTCACCTGCCAATGTCGAGCGGATCGCCGCAGCGTGTGCCGAGATCCACCAGAGCTACTCCGACCATGTGATGCTGAGTGCGTTTCTTGCTGCACGGACTTCAGAGGTTGCCGGCCTGTTGGTCCGGGATGTGGATTGGGAGAACGGGGTCGTCGTGATCGAGCGCCAGTGTTTCCCCGGAACCGGCGGGCTGAGCGCCAAAGCGCCGAAAGGGCGTCGTGCGCGGCTTGTGCCCATTATCGATCCGGTTGCGCCGGTGCTGCGCAGGCTCACGACGAAACGTCGTCGCAACGCACCCCTGTTGCGGGGTCCACGCGGAGGTGTCATCACGACTGCAGCGTTGCGGAACGCAACCGGCTGGGATGAACTGGTTGCATCATTAGGGTTGCCGGGGTTGCGCCGTCACGATCTGCGGCATGCGGGTGCAACCTGGTTCGCGAATGCGGGGATTCCGATTCATGTGGTGAGCGACATTCTCGGGCATGCTTCCATCGAGACGACGCGTGCGTACCTGCATACTGACAACTCCGCACTGCGCGCAGCAGCAAGGTCGATGAATCAGCACTTCTGGAGGGGATGACGATGATTCAAGAAACGACTGAACCCCTTGACCATGTCTGGTCAAGGGGTCAGAGGGTACAAAATTGGGTACGCCATAGTCGTTCAGAGCTGGTATACTACCCAGGTGAACGACCGAGAAAATCCTTCTGATCAGGAACTTTTCTCTCGGTCGGGCTGACAGGATTTGAACCTGCGACCCCTTGACCCCCAGTCAAGTGCGCTACCAAGCTGCGCCACAGCCCGTTGTCTCCTCGCGGCCCATCGAAACGGGATCCGCGGCCGAAGCAACCCCTCTATCTTACCCATACTCGAGACGCGTAAATGACCATCCCGGGTCCCGCCACCCGCGCATGTGCGAAACTCCCCCGCACCCGCGACGCGGCGCGCGCAACCGCCTCAACCCCCACCGCCCCGCCACCAGTCCGGCTACGCTGAAAGCATGAGCGATCTCCGCGATCCCGGCGATGCCTGGGTCACCGCCGCCGACGGCGGCCGATACTGGGGGCGCTTCGGCGCGGCCGGCCTGCTCGCCTACGATCGCTCGCGCGACAGCATCCTGCTGCAACACCGGGTCACCTGGAGCGACCACGGAGACACCTGGGGCATTCCCGGCGGCGCCCGCCACCAGGGCGAGTCCGCGGTCGACGCCGCGGTCCGCGAGTCGCAGGAGGAGGCCGGCGTCCCCGACGACGCGGTCACTCCGCGCTACACGCACGTGCTGGATCGCGGCGGCTGGAGCTACGTCACCCTGATCGCCGACGTCGCCGTCCCGTTCGAGCCCGAGATCACGGACCCCGAGAGCCACGCCCTCGAGTGGGTGCGCGTCGACGATGTCACGCAGCGCCCGCTCCACCCGGCGTTCGCAACGAGCTGGGAGCTGCTGCGCCCGCTGCTCGCCCACACCCCGACGGTCGTGGTCGACGCGGCGAACGTGATCGGCAGCGTACCGAACGGCTGGTGGAAGGATCGCCGCGCCGCCGCCGAACGACTGCGAGACCGGCTCGACGTGCTCATCGAGAGCAAGATCGGGATCCGTGCGGGTTTCCTCAACCTGCCCGAGTCCCGGATCCCGGGCCTCGACCGGGTCCACCCCGACTGGGTGCTCGTCGTGGAGGGCGCCGCCCGAAGGATCGACGACGGACTGCGGGTGAGAGTCGCCGACGCACCGGAGCTGGGCGATGACGAAATCGTCGCCCAGGTCGCGGCCCTCACGAGATCCGGAGCCGTCACGGTCGTCGTCACGAGCGACGCCGAGCTCCGCGCCCGCTGCCTCGGCGCGGGCGCCGCGACCACACGCGGCGCGAAACAGCTTCTGAGTCTGCTGCCCGAGTAGCACCGCAGCAGAAAACACACCCGCGCAGGATCCCGCGATCCCGTGCAGGATCCCGCATTCCGCGAGCCCGAATCGACCCGGGATCCGAAGACTACCGCTCGACCAGGATCCCGTCGTCGTCGCACCAGACGATGGCGCCGGGCCGGAACGTCACTCCCCCGATCTCCACGGGCACGTCCACCTCGCCCGCACCGGTCTTCGTCGACTTCGCCGGGTTCGAGCCGAGCGCCTTCACGCCGAACGGCAGGGTTCCGATGGCGACGCGGTCGCGGATCGCCCCGTTGACGATGAGCCCGGCCCAGCCGTTGTCGACCGCCATGGTCGCGATGATGTCGCCCACGAGCGCGGTCTCGAGCGAGCCCCCGCCGTCCACCACGAGCACCGACCCGTCGCCCGGCGACGCGAGCAGTTCCTTGAGCAGCGCGTTGTCCTGGAAGCAGCGCACCGTCCGCACCGAGCCGGTGAAACCGCTCATTCCGCCGATGTTCTGGAACTGCAGCGACACCGACTCCAGTTCGTCCCCTCGCTGGTCGTACAGATCCGCCGTGCTGATTTGAGCCATGTGGCTACTCCCCTTCTGCGCCGGAGACCGATTGGTTGCCGGACACCATTAACGCTACCCGCTCCCGCCGACAACCGGGAAAGGCTTGCGAAACAGTGAAAAGTTGCGTCATACAGTTCGATCCTGTACAGATGTACTTGTACACATGTACAGAATCGAGCCGCGGGAAGGAGAAGCGATGTCGCCAACAGCGCCGACGACGGCAGCGACAACAGCACCGGCAGCGCCAGCAGCACCGGCAGCGCCAGCAGCACCGGCAGCGCCACCGACGGCAGCGCGACCGGCCACGCCGACAACGGCACCGCCGACAACCACGCCGACCCGGGCGAACCACCCGGCCCCCGGTCGCCGCGACCCCGAGGGCCGCCGCCGCGCGATCCTCGCCGCCGCGGCCGAGCTCATCATCGAGAACGGCGCCTCGACCCTCACGCACCGCGCCATCGCCTCTCGCGCGGGCGTCTCCCTCGGCTCCACGACCCAGTACTTCAGCTCGATCGACGAGCTCCGCGAGGCCGCACTCCAGCAGCTCTCCGCCGAGATCGACGCGGACCTCGCCGAGATGGAGGAGTACGTCGCCGACATCGAGAGCGCCCCCGAGCGTGCGATCGAGGAACTCCACGAGTTCCTCAGCGATCGGCGTGCGGTGCAGGCGGACATCGCGCTCATGACGGCCGGCACCACGGATCCGCGCCTCAGGGAGCTCGCGCTCCGCTGGAGCGACCGACTCATCGAGATGCTCACCGAGTGCATCGGCCGCGAGCGCGCGACAGCCCTCGCCGTCTACCTCGACGGAGCCACGATGCACGCCGCACTGCACGAGCGACCCCTCGACCGGGAGCAACTGACGGCCGCAATCCGCGCCCTGATGAACATGCCCGAATCGGCATAGGCGGCGGATCCCCCCCCTCACCAAGCGCCCACCGGTCGACTCGACCACCGGGCGTCGCCGGCCGAAGATCTCCCTCACGACCCACCCATCACGATCCACCCTCAAGACGCATCCGTCACGATTCATCAACGCAGAAAGGCCATCATGTCCAGCCATCCGAAACCCGCCACGACCGGCCTGCGAAGCGTCCCGCTCAGCCGCGCCCGCCGCTGGGCCGCGGTCTCGGTGCTGACGGCGAGCCTGCTCGTCATCACGATGGACATGACGATCCTCAACATCGCCCTCCCCGAGATGGCGGCCGAGCTGCATCCGACCTCGGATCAGCAGCTCTGGATCATCGACGTCTACTCGCTCATCCTCGCCGGCCTCCTCGTCTCCTTCGCGGCGATCGCCGACCGTTGGGGGCGCAAGAAGATGCTGCTCCTCGGCTACGCGATCTTCGGCGGCGCCTCGCTGCTCGTGCTCTTCGCGAACAGCGCGGAGTCCGTCATCGCGATCCGCGGCCTGCTCGGGATCGGCGGCGCCATGATCATGCCGATCACCCTCTCGCTCATCCGAGTGATCTTCACCGACCCCAGGGAACGCGCGACGGCGCTCAGCATCTGGGCCGCGGTCTCGGGGCTCGGCGCGGCCGTCGGCCCCCTCATCGGCGGGCTGCTGCTCGAGTACTTCTCGTGGCACGCGGCGTTCCTCATCAACGTCCCGCTGATGCTCGCGGGTGTCGTCGCCGGGATCCTGATCCTGCCGGAGTCGAAGGTCGCGCAGCCCGGGCGCTGGGACGCGATCGCCGCGATCCTCTCGCTCGTCGGCATGACGCTGCTCGTGTGGGCGATCAAGACCTTCGGCAAGGAGGCGAGCTTCGCCGTGCCCGAGGCGCTCGTCGCCTTCGCGGCCGGTGCGGCGCTGCTCGCCTGGTTCATCGTGCGCTGCATGCGCAGCGATGCCCCGCTGCTCGAGCTGCGGCTCTTCCGCAATCGGGCGTTCTCGGCGGGCGTCATCGCGGCACTCGGCTCGACCTTCGCGCTCGTCGCGGCGCTGCTGCTGATCGCGCAGTGGATGCAGCTCGTCGACGGAGCCTCCCCCGTGGAGGCGGGCGTGCGCCTCTTCCCGGTCGCGCTCGCCGGCGCGGTCGCCTCGCTCGCCGCTCCCCCGCTCGCCCAGCTCATCGGCGCGCGAGCGGTGCTCGCCGGCGGGGTCGGCTTCGCGGGTGTCGGCATGCTGATCATCGGCCTGCAGCCGGGCACGCTCACGAACCTCACCGTGATCATCGCGCTCACGTTCGTCGGTGCGGGAACGGGATCACTCGCGATCGGTTCGGCCATGATCATGCACGGCTCCCCCGAGGAGAAGGCCGGCAACGCGGGTGCCCTCGAGGAGACCTCCTACGAGCTGGGCGCCGTGCTCGGCGTCGCGATCCTCGGCAGCATCTCGGCGCTCCTCTACCGCGCCGAGTTCGCCGGATCGGGGCTGCTGGCCGGGATCGATCCCGCCCTCGCCGCCCAGTCGGAGGAGTCGCTGGGCGCGGCGATCGCGATCGCGGACGAGCTGCAGCGGCCGGATCTCGCGCATGAGGCGGGGGTCTCCTTCACCCACGCGATGCAGGCGACGGGGATCGCGGGCGGCGCCATCATGCTCGCGGTCGCGGTCCTGGTCTTCTTCACGACGCCCAAGGGCACCGACGTCTCGGCGGCGTCGCACTAGCCGAGGCCTCGCGGACCGGCACGCGACCGGGCTCACGGCACCGCAGCGCCACTCCGCTCGCCGGCCCGCACGGCACTCCGGTACCCGGGTACGACACCGTCGATACCCCGGCAGGACGCGGAGGATCCGGCTCCGCCGTAGCGTGGAATCATCACGGACGAACCCCGGCAGACGGGCTCGTCGGATCGCTCGGAAGGAGAGCCGCAATGACCATCACCACCGCAATCGATCGGATCGACCTCGAGGACACCGCTCGCCTCGCTGAACCGCAGTCGGAGCAGCAGGCGAACCCGCAACCGGGATCCCAGTCTGGATCCCAGCCGGACCCTCGAGCAGGATCCGCGCCGCAGCTCGCGGAGGGCGAGAACGCCCGCGCCTTCGCGATCACGAGCTTCGTCCTCGGCATCGCGTCCATCGTCAGCGGCTGGACCTTCGTCGCACCGCTGACCGGCCTCATCCTCGGCATCGTCGCGCTCCGCAGGAACACGAGCGAGCGCACCCTCGCGCTCTGGGGCGTCTGGCTGAACGGCGTCATGCTCGCGCTCACCGCGATCGCGGTCTTCGTGCTCCTGGCCCTGCTCGGCGCCGGCATCATCGCCCTCCCGATCCTCGCCGCCTAGATGGGCCCGCTCACGAGTCCCCCGGTCCCCCTCATCGAGGTGGGATCGGGGGCTTCGGCGTCCGGCGGTCGCGGGCGGTAGATCCAGGTCACCATCGCGACGGAGATGA
>JAPSIU010000472.1 GCA_031178565.1 Leucobacter sp.
AGCTCGGCCACCCGCAGTGCGAGTCGAACTTCGTGCCGCTCACGAACAGCTCGTTGCCGCAGCCCGCGCAGGTGTAGAACCCGGCACGATCCTCGTCGAGCAGCTCCCCCGTCCAGGCTCGTTCGGTCGCAGCCTCGCGCAGCACCGCGTACTGCTCCTCTCCGAGTTCGTCGCGCCACTCTTCCTCGGACTTCGAGACCTCGTATGCCATGCTCGCAATTCTACGGCTTCGATCCCGTCGCGATCGGGTGGGGGCGTCTTCGGGCACCGTTCATGACGTCGTGTGACGGCCGATCCGATTTCCCGGATTCCGGCCGCCGTAGTCTGGATCCATGACGGACCTCCGCTCGCAATCGACCTATCAAGTGCGCCTCGCTTGGGGAACGGACGGGCTCGCCCGGCTCGCCGAGGCGGGCGTCGTCGTGATCGTCGACGCGCTCGGATCCTCGGACGCGCTCGGATCCTCGAGCGAACCCGGATCCTCGAGCGAGCCGGGATCCTCGGATGCGCTCGCCGTCGCGGCGACCGCGCTGCCGTATCGCCCCGTGGTGTTCCTGGGCTCGCTGCGCAACGCGACCGCGACCGCGAAGGCCGTCTACGAGGAGCAGATCGCTCGCAGCGGGCGCACGGCGATCAACCTCGTGCTGGCGGGCGACGGCGGGCGCTTCGCCGTCGAGGACTACCTCGCCGCGGGCGCGATCGCCGACGCGCTCTCGAGACTGGGCCTCGACCACTCGGCCCCGGACGTGGCGGTGGCGATCGAGGGCTTCCGTCCGCTCACCCGGGCGCTCAAGCATCTGCTCTCGGCGAGCGCCGCGGGCCTCGAGCTGGCCGAGTCCGGGCGCCGCGAGGACGTCAGGGCCGCGGCCGAGCTCGACGCCGAAACCGAGGCGATCCGGATCGCACGGTAGCGGACCGGCGCGCCCGGAGGCCTCCACCCCTCCCCTTCCCCCGAGCCGTTTGCTCGTGCCCGAGCGGAGTATCCGCGCAACAGGCATCGGGCAGGGACAATGCGCTCGGGCAAGTGGAGCACCCGGGCAGGTGAGCGCTCGGGCAGGTGGAGCGCTCGGGCCGCAGCCCTACCGCGCGACGACCTGGCGCTTCGACGAGATCACGCCGGTGTCGAAGCCGGCGAGATGCAGGCCGCCGTGGAAGCGGGCGTGCTCGATCTTCAGGCAGCGATCCATGACCACCTCGAGGCCCCCGGCCTCGGCGACCTCCGCGGCCTCCTCGTTCCACGAGCCGAGCTGCAGCCACAGCGCCTTCGCGCCGACCTCGACGGCCTCGCGGGCGACACCCGGCAGGTCCTCGTGCTTGCGGAACACGTCGACGATGTCGGGCACGACCGGGAGCTCGGCGAGCGACGCGTAGGCCGGCCGGCCCAGGATCTCGTCGGCCCGCGGGTTCACGAAGTACACCTCGTACGGCGAACTCGACAGCAGGTAGGTCGCCACGAAGTAGCTCGCGCGCGCGGGATTGCTCGACGCCCCGACGATCGCGATCGACTTCGCGCGGCGCAGGATTCCGAGGCGCGCGGCCGCGCCGGGTCCCTGCCAGGTGCGGGGGGCTTGCCCGGGAATCGCGCCATGCGCCGGAAGCGCGGCTTGCCCGGGAAGCACGCCACCCGCCGGACCCGCGGCGGGCCCCGGAAGCGCGCAGGCGCCGCCCGGCGCAGGCGCCGACGACTCCGGCGATACGCCCGGCACGTCCGGGGCGGAGGACGTCGAGGGGGTGGGAGCGTCGCTCATCGGTGTTCTCCTGTCGCGAGGGTGAGGGCCTGATCCAGATCCCACACGATGTCCTCCGGATCCTCCAGCCCGACGGAGATCCGGATCAGGTCGGCGGGCACGCCGGCCGCCTCGAGCTGCTCGGGGGTGAGCTGCTGGTGCGTCGTGGATCCCGGGTGGATCACGAGCGTGCGGGCGTCGCCGATGTTGGCGAGGTGGCTGGCCAGCTGCAGCGACT
>JAPSIU010000118.1 GCA_031178565.1 Leucobacter sp.
CGGCCCCCGGGGTCCGGGCCACTTCTGCGTTCTCGGAGGTGCTCCCGGGGCGTGCCGACCGCTCCGGCCAGGGCGCGACCGACCTCCTAGAGTAGGGGCATGACAGCAGCCGATGACCCGATGGCGCAACTGCTCCGCCTGCGCGCTTCGATCGACAACATCGACGCCGCGCTCATCTTCATGCTGGCCGAACGGTTCCGCGCGACGCAGCAGGTCGGACACCTCAAGGCGCAGCACGAGATGCCGGCATCCGATCCCCTTCGCGAAGAACAGCAGGTCGCACGTCTGCGTGCGCTCGCCGAGGAAGCACACCTCGATCCCGAGTTCGCGGAGAAGTGGTTCAACTTCGTCGTCGCCGAGGTAATCCGTCACCACACGGAGGCGGCGGAGGGGCGCTGACCGGGTCTGAGTATGCTGCGGCGGTCGGACTCCGAGGAAAACCGGACGGGCGACGGTGTGTGCAGCACTCGCCCGTCCGGAGCTTCTGAACGCGACCGAGGCCGCGACTAAGTTCAATGAATAAACTAATGCGAGCGTATGAGGCAGGACGTACCCTGTCAACGTCCGGCGGGTCTCGGAGAGGGAGGAACCTGTGCTGAAGAGCGAAGACGTGCTCGATTCGCAGGCTTCGCTCCGCCGGTCGAACCTGCGGCGGGCACTGCAGCTCGTCTTCCGCAATCCCGGGTTGCAGACCCGTGCGGGTATCGCCCGCGCGACGGGTCTGACCGCTGCGACGGCATCCTCGCTCGTTGCCGAGCTGATCGAGAGCCGCCTGGTCGCCGAGGGGGAGCAGGCCGCGAGCACCGGCGGCAAGCGCGCCACGACGCTCACGGTCGACGCCGGCCACCACCTCATCCTCGCGCTCGTCATCCGCCCGACCAGCGCGCATCTCGGCCTCGTCGCCCTCGACGGGACCGAGATCGAATCGCGGCGGCTCACCTATGCGGTGCCCGATCGCGACCGGGCGCTCGACGATGCCGTGGCCGCGATGGCCGCCGCGCACCCCGGTCGCCTGCTCGCGGCGGGGGTGCAATTGCCCGGAACGACCGACGGCCGCTCCGTGCTGGAGAGCGTGCAGTTGAGGTGGCAGGACGTACCGCTCGCAGACCGATTCGAGAAGCTGCTGCGGGTGCCCGTCCTCCTCATCAACGACGTGGATGCCGAGGCGATCGCCGAGTCCGCGCTGGAGGACGAGCCTTCGGGCTACCGTCTGTTCGTCCACATCGGAGGCGGACTCGGCGCCGCCGTGACGCTCGACGGCGAGCTGGCGCCGGGTCCGCGCGACCGTGCAGGCGAGATCGGCCATGTCCGGGTCGTGTTCGGCGACGCAGCGCGCGACTGCAGCTGCGGCGGGCGCGGATGCCTGGAGTCGGCGGCGTCCATGGGGGCGATGCTGGGCGACTCGTTCTCCGATGCCATGGAGATCGAAGAGATCCAGGCGCTCGTCGCCGAGGCCGATCAGGAGCGGATCGATGACGGCGCTCGCGCCCTCGCGCGAGCGGTCAAGCTCATCAGCGCACTGCTCGATCCCGCCGAGGTCGTGCTGGGCGGCGCGGCCTGGATGCTGGGCACCCGGTTCCTCGATCTCGTGCAGGCCGAGACGGACTATCCGGCGAGAGGCACGGTGCGAGTGCCGATCCGCTACGCCGACCCGCGCGCCGCGATCTCGACGGGGGCGGCGCAGGCGGCACTCACCGCGGTACTCGGCGTCCGGTGGAGCCCGGGGCACCTCGTCAAGGCACAGCGCACCACCTGACGAGGTCGCTTCCTCGCCCCTCGATAGATCACCGGCTCTGTTGCGCGACCGGCGCCTCGGGCGAATCCGTCCGTGAGAGCCCCTCTCCCGGCGTTGGCCCTGGCGCCTCTTCGAGAACCTTCGGTGCCGGTATTGACAGGGGGGCACTGTTGGGGCAGAGTCAGTCATTACATAACGTCATATAACGAGTTATGACATATCCATTCGAAGGGTTCATCTTGACTGTCTCTGCTCCGTTCATCGATTCGACGACCATCGAGAGTCAGCTCGCCGCCGCCCGAGCGGCGATCGCCTCCCGCGACACCGTGGCCCGCGTCGTGCTCACCGCCTGCGGTGGCTCCTACGCGAACATGCTCCCGAACGAGTACTTCCTGGGCACCACGGCGAAGGACATCGAAGCGATCGTCCTCAATGCTGCCGAATTCACGTCTCGCGACTCGTCCCGCGTCGACGCAGACACCGTCGTCATCCTCTGCTCCCACTCCGGCACGACCCCCGAGACGGTCGCGGCGGCGAAGCACGCCCGCGAGCGCGGTGCGCTGACCATCGCCTTCACCTTCGATCCGACCTCGCCGCTCGCGACCGAGTCGGAGATGATCATCGCCTACCAGCACGGCGAAGGTAAGAGCGAGGCGTACGTCGGGGGAGCGCTCATCCTCCGCCTTGTCGCAGCCCTCATCGAGGAACGCGACGGCGTGCAGATCGCGGATGCCGTGGACGCCGCCGTCGCCCAGCTGCCGACACTCGTACCTGCCGCGCGCGAGTCGTACGCAGCATCAGCCGGCGAATGGGCCTTCGCCTCTCGCCGCGAGCCGCTCATCTACACGATGGCATCCGGCTCGAACTACGGCACCGCCTACTCGTTCGCCATCTGCCTCCTTCAGGAGATGCAGTGGGTGCACTCGGCCGCCATCCACGCGGGCGAGTACTTCCACGGCCCCTTCGAGATCACGGACGTTGATGTACCGTTCATCGCTCTGCTCGGTCTCGATGAGTCCCGCCCGGTCGAGCAGCGAGCTGTGGACTTCCTCACTCAGCACTCCGACAAGGCGCTCGTCATCGACGCCGAGGACTTCGGGCTCGACGTCATCGCCCCCGAGGTCCGCGGAATCTTCGCGCACCTCCTCTTCAACATCGTTCTGCGCGTGCACGCCGACGCGCTCGCCGACCACCGTGGACACCCCCTCTCCGTACGCCGCTACATGTGGCGCATGGAGTACTGAGATCTGAAGGAGTATTCGAATGCGCACAACCGCTCGACTCGCCACCGCCGCCATCGCCGTCGGCGCGCTCATCCTCCCGCTCGCCGCGTGCGGCGGATCGGAATCCGAAGCCGCCGATGGGCAGGTGACGATCGACTTCTTCCACCGCTGGCCCAATGAGCCGAAGAACTCGTACTTCGCTGATCTCGTCGAGCGGTTCGAGGAGGAGAACCCCGACGTCAAGGTCAACGTCGAGAGCGTCCTCAACGACGCCTACAAGGACAAGGTGAAGGTGGTGGCGGGCTCCGCCGACGCGCCCGACGTCATGTTCTCGTGGAGCGGCTCGTTCCTGGAGGAGCTCGCGAAGGGCGACGCGCTCATGGATCTCGGTCCGTGGCTCGCCGACCACCCTGAGCTGGCCGACAGCTTCTACGAGAGCCAGCTCGAGCCGTTCATGGTCGATGACGTGCAGTACGGGTTGCCGATCGGCATGCACTCGAAACTGTTCTTCTACAACGCCGACATGTTCGACGAACTCGGGCTCGAGGCGCCGACGACGTGGGACGAGTTCATCGGCGTGCTCGACCGGCTGCAGGATGAAGGTCACACGCCGATCGAGTACGGGGCCCAGGATCAGTGGACGATCGCCCACTATGTCGGCACGCTGAACCAGCGGATGCTCGATCCCCAGGTGTTCCTCGCAGACCAGGACCCGGCGAAGGGGGAGTTCACCGACCCGGGCTACGTCGAGGCGTTGGAGCGCTTCCAGGAACTGTCGGCCTATATGAACGAGGACATGGCCGCGGTGACCCACGAGATCGCGCGCAACGCGTGGATCGCGGGCGACGCCCCGGTGATGTACATGCAGAGCTCAGAGGTCGGATACTTCGGCGACGCGCAGTTCGAGTACGCAACCTTCAACATGCCGGGCGTCGACGGTGGCAAGGGCGATCCGGGGCAGTTGACCGGTGCGCCTGAGGGTTTCGTCATCTCGAAGACGACGGAGCACCCGGAGGAGGCACAGCGGTTCGTCGAGTTCATGCTGAACGAGGAGAACGGCATCAAGTACTCCGAGGACACCGGAGAGCTCAGCGCCGTTCAGGGCGCCGTCGAGGAAGCGG
Organism: Leucobacter sp.; assembly: GCA_031178565.1. GTDB lineage: Bacteria > Actinomycetota > Actinomycetes > Actinomycetales > Microbacteriaceae > Leucobacter. The sequence continues at coordinate 4,080 of JAPSIU010000118.1, forward strand.
ACGTGCCCGAGATCTCGAAAGAGCTCGCGAAGGGCATCATCGACGCCTCGGGCATGACGACGTGGCTCGACAACGCCTACGACCCGCAGATCGTCCAGGCATACCTCACGGAGACGCAGCTGATGCTCGGTGGTCAGCAGACTCCCGAAGGAGTCATGAAGGCGGTCCAGGATGCTGCGGCGCGGGTTCGCGACGCATCCTGAATCATCGACGGGGGTGCCGGAGCAGGCGGCCGGCACCCCCAACCAGGAGAAGAGAGCCGCCATGAAACCTCGGACACGCGCCTTCGGCAATGCGCTGTACGTGCTCCCCGCACTCGCGTTGCTCGCGATCTTCGTCTACTACCCGCTCATCGCGAACATCGTCTACGGGTTCTTCTCGTTCAGTGCCGGAGCCGGCGAGATGAGGCCCGTGGGCATGGACAACTTCGAGCGACTCTTCGAGGACCCGATCATTCGGACGGCGCTCACCAACAACGTCATCTACGCGATCGTGTCGATCGTCTTCCAGGTCGGCGGGGCGCTCGTGATCGCGGCGTGGCTGACCCGATTGCTCGGGCCACGGATGGGCGCGTTCCTGCGCTCGGTGTACTTCCTCCCGGCTGTGATCTCGATGACGGTGATCGCGCTGCTCTTCACGTTCGTCTACAACTCGCGCGGCGGGCTCCTCAATGAACTGCTCGGTCTCATCGGACTGGGGCACCTGCAGACCGCATGGCTCGCAGATGTCGACACCGCGCTCGGATCCGTGATCGCCGTCTCGCAGTGGCAGAGCATCGGTTATGTCTGCATGCTCTACGTCGTCGCGCTGCAGCAGATCCCGCAGGACTACTACGAGGCGGCCTCCCTGGACGGCGCCGGCAGGATCCGACAGTTCTTCAGCATCACCGTGCCCCAGGCGAAGGAGATGATCTTCGTCGCGATGATCCTCACGGTGAGCGGTGCTTTCACAGTCTTCAACGAGCCCTACATCCTCACCAAGGGTGGCCCCGGCAACACGACTCAGGTGCTTGCGACCTACATGTACAACCAGGGCTTCTTTCAGAACCAGATGGGCTATGCCTCGGCCATCGCCAGCTTGATCTTCGTCATCACACTGGTGCTGTCCATCATCCAGATGCTCTCGTTCCGAAGCGGAAAGGACTGACCGTGAGTGCTCCGCACCTCCGGCCGCTGGAGCGACTCCGGCAACTCCCCGTCTACGCTCTGCTCCTCATCTATGCGGTCATCATCGCCTACCCTCTGCTGTGGATGGTGGTTTCGTCGTTCAAGTCCTCCACCGAGATCTTCGCCGACCCGTGGGGTCTTCCCTCGACCTGGCTGGTGCAGAACTACGCGCAGGCGTGGGACAAAGGCATCTCCGAGTACTTCGTGAACTCGGTGATCGTCACGCTCGCCTCGACGATCGGTACGGTCTTGATCGCCGCCCTGTGCGCCTACGGGATGGTGCGGATGTCCGGTCGGCTCGCAGACGTGGTGCTCGTGGTCGCTATGGGCGGACTCGTGGTCGCCCCCCAGGTGAGCCTGATCCCGCTGTACCGTCTGCTTGATTCGATGGGTCTTCTCAACACGTCCTGGGCGATGATCCTGCCGTACATCGCCTTCCGCCTTCCGATGGCGATCCTGCTTGTTCGTTCGGTGTTCCTCGGGATCCCGCGCGAGCTGGTCGACGCCGCGACGATCGACGGGTGCCGCTCGCTGGGCGTGCTCCGTCACGTCTACATTCCGCTGAGCAAGTCGGTGCTGACCACGGCTGCGGTCCTCACGGGCTACTTCGCCTGGAACGAGTTCCTCTTTGCGATCGTCTTCATCGATCAGGACTCGCTGCGCACGATCCCCGCGGGGCTGATGTCGTTCCGGGATGCCCTCTCGACAGAATGGGGTGTGCTGCTCGCCGGTCTGACGATCGCCGCTCTGCCGATCGTGGTGGTGTTCATCCTGCTCCAGAGATACTTCGTCGCGGGTGTAGCGGCGGGAAGTGTGAAGGGATGACGATGTACTCGTCCGAAGAATTGCGCGACGTCCTCAGTGCGGTTCCCGCGCCCTCGCTCGTCGGGGTCGGCGACAACGTCCTCGACTGCTATGTGCACGAGGACCTCGCCTACCCGGGCGGCAATGCGCTGAACGTCGCCGTCTACAGTCGGCTCTTCTTCGGAGGTGACGCCGGCTTCGTCGGGATCATGGGTGACGACCGTTTCGCCGCGCACCTGCAGGGCGTTCTCGACGAGATCGGTGTCGACCGGTCCCGGGTGCGCCACGCGCACGGCGCCAACGGCATGGCGTTCGTCGAGCTGGACGACGACGGTGACCGAGTCTTCGTGGGGTCGAACCGTGGCGGCGTGCAAGCCGAGCTCCGGTTGAGGATGACCGAGGCCGACACCGAGTACTTGGCGGGCTACTCGCGCGTGCATACCTCGGTCTACTCCTCGCTTGAGGCGGAACTGCCGACCATCGCGGAGCGTGGCACCGCAATCTCCTTCGACTACTCGGACGACGCGGCGGGCGACGTCGTGCGCGCCACGGCGCAGCACGTCGACGTCGGGTTCTTCTCCGGCGGAGGCTTCACCGAGAGCGAGGTCGACGCGCTCGCCACGTTCGCACTCGACTGCGGCATGACGTCGGTGGTCATCACCCTCGGTTCGCGCGGCGCTCGAGTGTTCGAGGCGGGCACAACCCACACTGGCCGCGTCGTGTCCGTCGAGGCCGTTGATGCGTTGGGAGCGGGGGATGCCTTCATCACCGGCTTCCTGGCGGCACGAGCATCCGGAGCGGACGTCGCCCGCAGCCTCGAAGTGGCCTCGACCACCGGGGCGCTCGCCTGCACGCTGCGGGGTGCCTTCGGTTACCCTGTGAGGGGCGGAGACGACGCGAGAGCGCAACTCCTTCGCCGCTATCGGAAGGCGTGACGTGATCGCCGTGCCAGGGGGAGATCAGGTGAAGGACGCGAACTCCGCTCCACTGCATGAACAGATCCGCACGCTTCTGATGCACGAGATCGAGGACGGCACCTACGCGTCGAGCGGGAAGCTGCCTCCTGAGCCCGAACTGTGCGCCCGATTCGGCGTGAGCCGCATCACTGTCCGTCGGGCGGTGGCAGACCTCGAGGAAATCGGACTGGTGCGCCGTCAACAGGGCCGCGGCACGTTCGTGTCTCCGGCGCGCGATGTGCTCGGAACGATGTCAGTGGGAGGGTTCGCCGACAAAGTCGTCGGGGAGGGCGCCAAGTCGCGCACCATCATGAAGGCCGAAGTGCTCGACGCAGATGAGCGGCGAGCGGCCCGGCTCGGGGTCCCCCTCGGTTCGCCGACGTTTCGCCTCGTTCGGGTATTCGCCCTCGATGGAATCCCGCTGTCGATCGACGTGAGCCGATACTCCCTCCTGCGCTTCCCCGGATTCGACCGCAAGATCGCGGACGACATCTCCACCTACCAGGTGCTTCGAGACGACTACGGTGTGGAGTTCTCGGAGATGCATCGCGAGATCAGCGTCGGATTCACCAATGCCCAGACGGCTGACTGGTTGCAGCGCCCCGAGCGTGATCCGCTGGTCGTCATCCGCAAGCGCGCGATGGATCAGCATGGCGAACTCGTCCACACCTCGAGGGTTCGAGTCGTCCCCAGCCGCATTCGCCTGCAGGTCGTCTCGCGAACGCCCGACTGATTCGGGCCGTCACTTCACGCTGCCGGCGGTGAGACCGCCGACGAGACGCTTCTCGATGAGCATGAAGAGGATGACGACAGGCAGGATCGCGACGATCGAGACGCCGAACACGTACTGCCAGCTGGTCTCGTACTGACCGACGAACTTCGTCAGCGCCACGGACAGCGGCTGGTTCTTGTCGGTGGAGAGGATCACCAGGGACGCCGCGAACTCGTTCCAGCAGGCGACGAACGTGAACACGATCGCCGTGACGATGCCCGGCCACACCAGGGGCAG
>JAPSIU010000473.1 GCA_031178565.1 Leucobacter sp.
CCGCGGCCTGCTGCCCCCGGGGTTCGCCCTCGTCGGCTTCGCGAGGCGGGACTGGGCCGACCGCGATTTCGCGGAGATCGTCCACGACGCCGTGCGCAAGTACGCGCGGACGCCCTTCCGCGAGGAGATCTGGGAGCAGCTCGCCGAGGGCATCCGCTTCGTGCAGGGGCGCTTCGACGATCCCGAGGCGTATCGCCGGCTGCGGGAGACGGTCGGCACGCTCGACCGCGAGCGGGGCACGATGGGCAATCACGCCTTCTACCTCTCCATCCCCCCGAGGTCCTTCCCTGAGGTCGCCCATCAGCTGAGCAGCTCCGGCCTCGTCGACCGGGCGAGCGGGGACGAGCGCTGGCGGCGCGTCATCATCGAGAAGCCCTTCGGCCACGACCTGCAGTCGGCGCGGGAGCTGAACGAGACGCTGGAGTCCGCGTTCCCGGCGGACTCCATCTTCCGCATCGACCACTATCTCGGCAAGGAGACGGTGCAGAACATCCTGTCGCTGCGCTTCGCCAACGCGATGTACGAGCCGATCTGGAACCGCAACTACGTCGACCACGTGCAGATCACGATGGCCGAGGACATCGGCGTGGGCGGCCGCGCCGGCTACTACGACGGGGTCGGCGCCGCTCGCGACGTGATCCAGAACCATCTGCTGCAGCTGCTCGCGCTCACGGCGATGGAGGAGCCGATCAGCCTGAGCGCGGACCACCTCCGCGCCGAGAAGGAGAAGGTGCTCGAGGCGGTCAGCCTCCCGGAGGACCTCTCGACCGCGACGGCCCGCGGGCAGTACGCCGGCGGCTGGCAGGGCGGCGAGCTCGTGTGCGGCTTCCTCGAGGAGGAGGGGATGGATCCCCGCTCGCGCACCGAGACCTTCGCCGCCATGAAGCTCCAGGTCAACACCCGGCGATGGGCCGATGTTCCGTTCTACCTGCGGACCGGCAAGCGCCTCGGGCGACGGGTCACCGAGATCGCCGTCGTGTTCCGCAGGGAGCCGGGCGAGCTGTTCGGCACGGCGAACACGGCCGAGCAGGGCTCGAACGCACTCGTGATCCGGGTGCAGCCGGACGAGGGGATCACGATCCGCTTCGGGGCCAAGGTTCCCGGCACCGGCACGCGGGTCCGCGACGTGACGATGGACTTCGGCTACGGCCACGCGTTCACGGAGGCGAGCCCCGAGGCCTACGAACGGCTCATCCTCGACGTGCTCCTGGGCGACGCGCCGCTCTTCCCGCGGCAGAAGGAGGTCGAGCTCTCCTGGCGCATCCTCGATCCGATCGAGGAGCACTGGGCCGCGCTCGACGGCCCGCTCGAGCAGTACGCGCCGGGGTCCTGGGGACCCGGTTCGGCCGACGAACTGCTCGCCCGGGACGGACGCACCTGGAGGCGGCCATGATCGAAGAGCTCCCGAACACGAGTGTGAGCGCCGTCGCGCGCCGGCTCGTGTCCATGCGCCAGGAGAGCGGCGTGTCGGCGCTCGGTCGGGTGCTGACCCTCGTCATCGCGGCCTCGGGACCGCTCGACGAGGCTGTCGTGGAGGCCGCCAACGACGCGTCCAACGAGCACCCCATGCGCGTGATCGTGCTGCTCACGAGGCCGGAGGGGGAGGCGCGTCTCGACGCCGAGATCCGCGTGGGCGCCGACGCCGGCGCGAGCGACGTCGTGGTGCTGCGCGCCTACGGGGCCGCGGGCAGCGGTGTCGAGAGCCTCGTGACGGGCCTGCTGCTGCCCGACGCCCCCGTCGTGGTCTGGTGGCCGGACTCGGCTCCGGATCGCCCGGGCGCGGACCCTCTCGGCCGCATCGCGCAGCGCCGCATCACCGACGCCGCGGCCCCCGCGGGGTCCGGATGGGCGACGAGGATCCGCGGATACTCCGCGGGGGACACCGATCTGGCGTGGACGCGGCTGACCCGGTGGCGCCAGCACCTCGCCGCGGTCCTGGACCAGCCCCCGTTCGATCCGGCC
>JAPSIU010000474.1 GCA_031178565.1 Leucobacter sp.
TCGCGGACGGCAGCGGCATCGGGGCGCTTGCCGAGACCCACGACCGCGAGCGGCGCGTCGGCGAAGCCGGGTGCGTAGACCCGCGCGAAGGCGTTGCGGGCGCCCGTGAAGCCGACGGCCTCGAGCACGGGGAGGAGGTCGTCGAGCCCCGCCGGCCCCGATCCGTCGCCCGTCAGATCGGGGATCGCGATCACGAGGGCATCGGCGCCCTCTGCGGGGAACGTGGCTGCGGACAGCTCGATCTCGGGGTGAGGCATTCCTCCATCCTAGGTTCGCCCCCGCCCGGCGCGGACGACCGCCCGCGCGGGCCGTGCGACTCGTAGCATGGAGGAATGCCCGCCCATCGAGACCTCTTCGAACGACTCGCCGACGCCCCCGTGGTTCCCGGCGGACTGCCGCTCGTCGTGCTCCTCACTGGGTTCACCGACGCGGGCGGCGCCGTGTCGGGCGCGATCGACTACATGCACGAGGACCTCGATCCGCGCCTCATCGCCGTGTTCTCGAACGACGTGCTGCTCGACTACCGGGCGCGTCGGCCGATCGTCACGTTCGACAAGGACCACCTCTCGGAGTTCCGCCCGCCGCGCCTCGAGCTCGCCCTCGTGCACGACGCGCTCGGCCAGCCGTTCCTCCTCCTGTCGGGATACGAGCCCGATTTCGTCTGGGACGGGTTCGCGGAGACCGTGGTGGGCTTTGCGCGCGAGTTCGACGTGTCCGGTCTCACGTGGGTGCACGCGATCGCGATGCCGGTGCCGCACACGCGCGAGCTCGGGGTGACCGTGAGCGGCAACCGCACCGAGCTGATCGCGGCGCAGTCGATCTGGCAGCCCCGCACGCAGGTCCCCGCGACCGCGGGGCACCTGCTGGAGTACCGCGCGTCGGCCTCCGGGCTGCTCGTGGCGGGCTTCGCCCTGCTCGTGCCGCATTACCTCGCCGAGACGGACTACCCGGCGGCGACGCTGTCGGCGATCGACCGGATCGCGTCGTCGACGGGCCGCGTCTTCGACCTCGACGGGATCCGCGACGACAACCTCGAGTACCTCGCGAAGGTCGAGGAGCAGATCCACGGCAACGAGGAGCTCGCGCGGATGGTGACGGGGCTCGAGGAGCGGTACGACGCCTACATGGCGAACCTGTCCGACGGGGGCGCGCCGAGCTCGGCGGGTCTCATCCACGAGAGCGACATCCCGAGCGCCGACGAGCTCGCGGCCGAGCTCGAGCGCTATCTCGCCTCGCGTCCGAACGGCGACGAGGACAAGCCCAACTGACCCCGCGGGGAATGTGCGCGGCGGCCGGGCTGTTTCCCTCTCATGAGCGGAACGGGCCGCGGCGGAGGACGCGGCTCAGGTATGAGAGAATGAGTGCACGACCCGTTGTCGAGTCCGTGCTGTCGAGGCGCGGGACTTGACAAGGGTCTTACTAGTGCCCGAAGACACCCGGGGGCGACGCGCGCAGCGCCGTCGGTGAAAGGCGAGAACGTGACAACTGCCACGAAGGCTTCGCGGAGTACCGCGAAGAAGGACGAAGCCGCCGCGGAAGAGGTCGTCGAGGAGACGGCTCAGGGCTCCACGGCGAAGAAGACGACCAAGAAGACCGCAGCGAAGACCGCGTCGACGAAGAAGACGAAGGCGGCCAAGAGCACGGCGAAGAAGGGCTCCGACGAGGACGCCGAGATCGAGGAGGACGTCGAGGTCGAGGAGATCGACGTCGACGCCGAGGCCGACGCCGACGAGGCGAAGGACGACGCCAAGGGCGACGAGAAGGACGAGAAGAAGCCGGCCGTCGAGCCGCTTCCGACCGGCGCGATCGTCATCAGCTCGAGCGACGAGGAGGACGTCCCCGTCTACTCGACGCAGATCACGGGCGCGACGGCCGACCCCGTCAAGGACTACCTGAAGCAGATCGGCAAGGTGCCCCTCCTCAACGCGGCAGAGGAGGTCGACCTCGCCATGCGCATC
>JAPSIU010000119.1 GCA_031178565.1 Leucobacter sp.
CCGCCTCGGCGATCACGGGGGCCGAGGAGCTGCGCTTCGACATGTCCGATCTCGCGCCGAGCGCGTTCGGAGGCACTCCGGGCCAGGGCTTCTGGCAGGAGATGATCTCCTTCTATCAGAACCCGAGCGACGTCGACGGAGCCGCGCAGCGTCTCGAGGACGCCGCGGCGGCCGCCTACGAGTAACACGGGGCAGCCATGAGCCGCACGCTGACGGTTCCCGTGCAGGTCCGTGGCCGCGGACGCGATGTCCGCGGCCGCGGCGCTCTGCGGCGAGGACTGCTCATCGCCTCGTTCCTGGGGCCGGGACTGCTCGTCCTGGGCGCTCTCGTCGTCTACCCGATCGTCTACACGGTCGTGCGCTCATTCTTCGACAAGAGCGGGAGCGCGTTCGTCGGGTGGCAGAACTACGTCACCATGTTCACGAACGAGAGCACGTTCACCGCGATCCGGAACAACCTCATGTGGGTCGTGGTCGCGCCGATCACGGTCACGCTCATCGGGCTGATCTTCGCGGTCCTGGTCGACAAGCTCGGCTGGAAGACGGCGTTCCGCCTGATCGTGTTCATGCCGATGGCGATCTCCATGCTCGCGGCGGGCGTCATCTTCCGCGGCATGTTCCAGGAGAGCCCGCAGCTCGGCGTCGTGAACGCGGCGATCGTCAGCGCGCAGAGCCTCTTCAGCGACCAGTCGAGCTATCCTGGAGCCAAGCCGCGCGAGGGCTTCGGAATCGCGGCGGAGGGCGGCATCATCGCGACGAGCGACGAGATCGCGGCCGGCGAGATCCAGAACTTCCCCCTCACCGGGATCCGGCAGAGCGGCCTGCCCGAGGACCTCGCCGGTTCCCGCGAGGCTGCCGAGCCCTCCGGCACCGAGATCTCCGGCACGGTCTTCCTCGACGTCATCCGCGGAGGCGGAGGGGAGAACGGGAAGATCGAGGCCGGGAAGAAGGGGCTCGAGGGCGTGCGAGTCGACGCGGTCGCATCCGACGGCTCGATCCGCGGCTACGCCACGACCGGTGCGGGCGGCACCTACACGATCGAGGGACTCGAGGCGGGGGAGAGCTACCGGATCGCGCTTCCAGCGGCCAATTTCGACGCCGGGGCGCAGGGGGTCTCCTGGCTCAGCTCCTCGTTCATCAACATCGTGGTGATCCTCTCCTACGTCTGGATCTGGGCGGGCTTCGCGATGGTGATGATCGCATCGGGCCTGTCGGCGATCGACAGATCGCTGCAGGAGGCGGCGCGCACCGACGGCGCGAGCGAGTGGCAGGTCTTCACCCGGATCACGGCACCGCTGCTCGCACCCGTGCTGGTCGTGGTGCTCGTCACGCTCATCATCAACGTGCTGAAGATCTTCGACCTGGTCTACGTGATCCCGCCCGGAGCCTCGAAGCCGGCGGCGAACGTGATCGCGGTCGAGATGTGGACCGTGTCCTTCGGCGGCGGCGCCAACCAGGGGCTCGGGTCGGCGCTCGCGATCCTGCTGCTCCTCCTCGTGCTGCCCTCGATGATCATCAACGTTCGCCGCTTCAAGGAGGAGAGAAGCCGATGAGCACCGCGACCCCGGTCAGGAAGGAGAGCGCCGGCCAGCGCATCGCGCGGGTGGCCGGCCGCGGCGTCGTCAACGTCGTCCTCCTCGTCATCGCCGTCTTCTGGCTCGTCCCGACGATCGGCCTCCTCATCACCTCGTTCCGAAGCGCCGGAGACAACGCCTCGAGCGGGTGGTGGACCGTGCTGACGAAGCCGGCGGAGCTCACGATCGAGAACTACGCCAACCTGCTCTCGAATCCGGCGATCACGGGATCCTTCTGGAACACGATCGTGATCACGGTACCGACGACGCTGCTCGTGGTCGTCATCGGCGCACTCGCGGCGTACGCGTTCGCCTGGCTGCACTTCCCCGGACGGGACTGGCTGTTCCTCGCGGTCATCGTGCTGCTCGCGGTGCCGCTGCAGGTGGCGCTCATCCCGCTCGCGCGCCTCTTCGGCTCGCTCGGGATCTTCGGGAGCGTGCTCGGGGTGATCCTCTTCCACACCGCGTTCGGGCTGCCGTTCGCGATCTTCCTGCTGCGGAACTTCTTCATCCAGGTTCCCGAGGAGATGCTGGAGGCGGCGCGCATCGACGGAGCGCGGGACTGGCGGATCTTCTTCCAGATCATGATGCCGCTCGCGCTGCCGGCGATCGCGTCGCTCGCGATCTTCCAGTTCCTGTGGACCTGGAACGACATGCTCGTCGCGCTGATCTTCACGAACAACGACTCGCAACCGCTGACCGTGGCGATCCAATCGCAGCTCCGTCAGTTCGGAGCGAACATCGATGTCCTCTCGGCGGGAGCGTTCCTCTCCATGCTGGTTCCGCTGGTAGTGTTCTTTGCGTTCCAGCGATACTTCGTGCAGGCACTGCTGGCGGGGTCGCAAAAGTAGCTTCCGGAGGGCATCCCGTTTGATCGACCGTTACGACGCCTATCTATTCGACCTCGACGGAGTCGTCACCCCCACCGTGATGCTCCACAGGAGAGCCTGGCAGGAGACGTTCGACCAGCTGTTCGCCGCGCTGGGGGAGGCCCCGTACCGCGAGGCCGACTATTTCGAGTCCCTCGACGGGAGACCCCGCTTCGAGGGCGTGGCGGCTCTGCTCGCGGCGCGCGGCGTCTCCCTGCCCGAAGGCGGCGAGGGCGACGACGGCTTCGGTTCGGTGCGAGGGATCGGCAACCGCAAGAACCGGGTCTTCACCGATGTGCTCGAGCGCGACGGGATCGCCCCCTACCCGGGGACCGTGCGTCTGCTCGACCGCCTGAAGGCTCTGGCGAAGCCGCTCGCGATCGTCTCGAGCTCGCGCAACGCGGAGCCGGTGCTGCGCGCGGCCGGGCTGCGAGATCGCTTCGAGGCGGTGGTCGACGGCGTCTTCGCCGAGACGGAGGGACTGCCGGGCAAACCGGCCCCGGATACGTTCCTCCGCGCCGCGGAGCTGCTCGGCGCGCGACCCGATCGCACGGCGGTGTTCGAGGACGCGGGATCCGGGATCGCCGCCGCGCGCGCCGGCGGGTTCGGGCTGGTGGTCGGGGTGGATCGCGGCGCGGGTGCGGCGGCGCTGACGGAGGCCGGCGCTGACGTGGTGGTACGAGACCTCGAGGAGCTGATGAGATGACGGACGAGCACGTCGAGTCCCCCGTGAACGACCCGCGCCGCGACTTCGGCGACGACCCCTGGCGCCTCGTGGTCCGCGGGATCGATCCCGAGCTCGCGGGCCAGGACGAGACCCTGTTCTCGCTGGGCAACGGCTACCTGGGAATGCGCGGCAATCACGAGGAGGGCCTGCCGCTCGGCAGCCACGGCACGTTCGTGAACGGACTGCACGAGACCTGGCGGATCCAGCACGCGGAGAACGCCTACGGCTTCGCCGAGCACGGCCAGACGATCGTGAACGCGCCCGACGCCAAGACGATCCGCATCTACGTGGACGACGAGCGCCTGAATCTCGAATCCTCCGACATCCTCGACGTGCGGCGGGTGCTCGACATGCGGAACGGGACGCTCACCCGGACGCTCCTGTGGATGACTCCGACGGGCAAGCGCGTGCGCGTGGAGACGCGGCGGATGGTGTCGTTCGTCTCGCGCCACATGGCGACACTCGAGATGCGGATCACGGTGCTCGACGCCGACGCGGACCTCACCGTGAGCAGCCTGCTCGTGAACCGTCAGGATCTCGGCAGCGTGCGCGCGGAGTCGGCCGGGGAGGGGCTCGCCGATCCGCGCAAGAGCGAGCAGCTGACCGAGCGGATCCTCGATCCCGGACCGGCCGTCCACGAGGGAGGGCGGAGCGTCGTCAGCTTCCGCGTCCACGACTCGGGGATGACGCTCGGAGTCGGGGTCGACCACGAGTTCCACGTCGGCGAGGAGGGCGTGCCCGTCGTCTTCGACGGTGTCACGGGCATCGGCACCGACAGCGGAGGGGGAGCGACGGTCAGCGCCGGAGGACTGTTCGAGACTCGCCCGGGCAGTGCCGGCGGCTCCTACCCGGGGGCCTGGCACACCCGCGTCGAGACGTCCCCGGACCGGACGCGCCACATGTTCCAGGGCATCGCGAGGCAGGGTCGCACCGTGAGGCTCGTGAAGACCGTCGCGTACCACTCGTCCGCGACCGCCGGCCTGCCCGAGCTGATCGACCGCTGCGTGCACACGCTCGAGAAGATCGCCTCCGAGCCGAGCGAGGAGCGGTGGGAGCGGCAGCGCCGCTTCCTCGACGGCTTCTGGGACCGCAGCGACGTGCAGGCGGACGCGGAGCCCGGGGTGCAGCAGGCGATCCGCTGGAACCTGTTCCAGCTCGCGCAGGCCACCGCCCGGGCCGACGGCCGAGGCGTCCCGGCGAAGGGGCTCACGGGGTCCGGGTACAGCGGGCACTACTTCTGGGACTCCGACATCTACGTGATGCCGTTCCTCACCTACACGACGCCGTTCTGGGCGCGGAACGTGCTGCGGTCGCGCCACCGCATGCTGCCGCAGGCGCGGACGCGCGCGGTGATGCTGAACGAGGAGGGGGCGCTGTTCCCGTGGCGCACCATCAACGGCGAGGAGGCGAGCGCCTACTACGCCGCGGGAACGGCGGCGTACCACATCAACGCCGACATCACGTACGCGCTGGCCCGCTACGTGGCGGCCACGGGCGACCTCCAGTTCATGCTCTCCGGCGCCTGCGACATCCCCATCGAGACGGCGAGGCTGTGGGCGAGCCTCGGCTTCTGGCGGACCGAGCGGGACGGAACCGAGGCCTTCCACGTCCACGGGGTCACGGGCCCGGACGAGTACACCACCGTCGTCAACGACAATCTCTTCACCAATGTCATGGCCCGGTTCAACCTGCGCTTCGCGGTGGAGATCGTGCGCAGGCTCGCCGACGAGGCGCCCCACGCCTACGCCGAGATGCTCGAGCGGCTGGGCCTCGACCCCTCCGAGGTGGACGCGTGGCAGCGCGCCGCCGAGGGGATGCACGTGCCGTACTCGGATGCGATGGGGATCCACCCGCAGGACTCGCACTTCCTCGATCGCGAGGTGTGGGACCTGGCCGCCACCCCGCCGGAGCAGAAGCCGCTGCTGCTGCACTTCCATCCGCTCGTGATCTACCGCTTCCAGGTGCTCAAGCAGGCCGACGTGGTGCTCGCCCTGCTGCTCGCGAGCGACGAGTTCACGCGCGAGGAGAAGCGTCTCGACTTCGAGTACTACGACGCCCTCACGACGGGGGACTCGACGCTCTCAGCGGTCGTGCAGTCGATCATCGCCGCGGAGGTGGGCTATCGCGAGCTCGCGTACCGCTACTTCGACCACGCGCTGCGCGTCGACCTCGACAACCTGCACCTGAACTCGGCCGACGGCGTGCACATCGCATCGGCCGGCGGGGTGTGGATGACCCTCGTGCAGGGCTTCGCCGGTATGCGCGACGCGCGACGGCGCCTCAGCTTCGATCCGCGGCTGCCCGCGCACTGGGGCGGGCTCCGGTTCAAGCTCGAGTGGCGCGACAGCCGGATCGCCGTCTCCCTCGAGCAGCGGAGGATCGGCTTCGAGATCGTCGAGGGCGACTCCCCGGTCACGGTGAGGGTCCGCGGCGAGGATGTGGAGATCCGCCCGGGCGAGCCGCGAGAGGTGGAGCTCGAGGATCAGGGCCCCGATCTCGGAACGTTCCGCGGTCTCTCCGCGGGGATCCTCCCGCGTGAGGGGGACTCGGGGATCCTGCCCGACCTGCTCCTGCCCGAGGTCCCCGTCGTCACCACATCCATCCCGACGCGGCCCGTGGAATGGTGAGCGGGACGGTGCGAGTAGGATGGATGTGTTCGAGTGAAAGGCGGGCAAAGTGACGTATGTGATCGCTCTTCCGTGCGTCGACGTGAAGGATCGCGCGTGCGTCGACGAGTGCCCCGTCGACTGCATCTACGAGGGCGAACGGTCGCTGTACATCCACCCCGACGAGTGCGTCGACTGCGGCGCGTGCGAGCCGGTGTGCCCCGTCGAAGCGATCTACTACGAGGACGACCTGCCGAGCGAGTGGTCCGACTACTACAAGGCGAACGTCGAGTTCTTCGATGAGATCGGATCGCCCGGCGGTGCGGCCAAGGTCGGCGTCTACGACTTCGACCACCCCATCATCGCGGCGCTTCCGCCGCAGGGCGAGTAGCCGCGATGCGCGGTCCGCTTCCCGACTACCCCTGGGACGCGATGGAGCCGTACGCCGCCAGGGCTGCTCAGCACCCCGGCGGAGCGCTGAACCTCTCGGTGGGATCCCCGGTCGATCCGACCCCGGAGAGCGTGCGGGCGGCGCTCGCCGCCGCGACGGACGCGCACGCCTACCCGGCGACTGCGGGCTCTCCGAGGCTGCGCGAGGCGATCGCCGAGTGGTTCCTGCGGAGGCGGGGCGTGGCCGTCGAGCCGGGAGCGGTCCTGCCGACGGTCGGATCGAAGGAGCTCGTCGCGCTCCTGCCGTTCCTGCTGGGCGTGGGCGCGGGGGAGGCGGTGGTGTTCCCCCGCGTGGCCTATCCCAGCTACGCGATGGGGGCCGCGCTCGCGGGAGCGGAGGCGATCGCCTCCGATGATCCCGCCGAGTGGCCGGAGCACACGAAGCTGATCTGGATCAATTCGCCCTCCAACCCCGACGGACGGGTGCTCGACGCGGAGGCGCTGCGCGCCGCCGTGGCGCGAGCGCGAGAGCTCGGAGCGGTGATCGCGGGGGACGAGTGCTACGCCGAGTTCGGCTGGAGCGCTCCGTGGGACGCCGAGCGGATCCCGTCGATCCTCGACCCGCGCGTCGTGGGCGACGATCACAGCGGCGTCCTCAGCGTCTACTCGCTCAGCAAGCAGTCGAATCTCGCCGGCTACCGCGCGGCGTTCATCGCGGGCGATCCCTCGCTCATCGCCCGGCTGCTGACGGTGCGCAAGCACGCGGGACTCATGCAGCCGGCGCCCGTTCAGGCCGCGATGGTCGCGGCGCTGGGCGACGAGGAGCACGTCGCCGAGCAGCGCGCCCGGTACCGTGCGCGTCGCGAGGTGCTGCTCCCCGCGCTCGAGGCGGCGGGGTACCGGATCGAGGGGAGCGACGCGGGGCTCTACCTGTGGGCGACCCGAGATGCGGATGCCTGGGAGAGCGTCGCCGAGTTCGCGGAATTGGGCATCGTCGTCGGGCCCGGTCATTTCTACGGAGGGCACTCGCCGCGCCACGTGAGACTCGCGCTGACCGCGAGCGACTCCCACATCGAGAAGGCCGCGACGAGGATCCGCGAAGCGGCCTGAATCGACTTTTCGCTCGACGTCGAGATACTCTAGGTGGGGGCACGGCGGTACAGCGCTGTGTGCATAACGCTCCCCGCGGAGCCGCTATGGTGTAGGAATGGCGACGTCACACCCGACGCCTCGCCCGTATGAGACCTCACGAGGAGACGACGTGACCGAATCGACTCAGAGCCAGGGCTCCGCAGCAGCGAAGCTGACGTTCCCGGGCGGGACCGCCGAGTTCCCGATCGTCGAGGCCGTCGACGGCAGCTCCGCGATCGACGTCAGCACCCTGACGAAGCAGAGCGGGTACACGGCGCTCGACTACGGGTTCGTGAACACCGCGTCGACGAAATCCGAGATCACCTACATCGACGGCGACGAGGGCGTCCTCCGCTACCGCGGCTACCCGATCGAGGAGCTGGCGCAGAAGTCGACGTTCCTCGAGGTCGCCTACCTCCTGATCTACGGCGAGCTTCCGACCGAGGATCAGCTCGCGGCCTTCGACGGGGAGATCCGTCGCCACACGCTGCTGCACGAGGACATGCGCTACTACTTCGAGGCGGTTCCGCACACGGCGCATCCGATGGCCATGCTCTCGGGCGGACTGCAGACCATGTCGACCTACTACGAGAGCTCCCTCGACACCACCGTGCCCGAGTTCGTCGAGGTCAACACCATCCGTCTCCTCGCGAAGCTTCCGGT
>JAPSIU010000475.1 GCA_031178565.1 Leucobacter sp.
AGCCAGCCTCCGGTGGCCTGCGGGTCTCCGACGTCGGCCTCGACGTCATCGGGCACGAGGGGCAGCGGGGACATGAAGCTCGTGATGCTCTCCCCGCGCGGCAGCGTGAGCCGGAAGTTGGATCCCTCCCCGGGGCGGGACCAGGCCTCGAGGATCCCGCCGTGCACGGCCGCGTCCTCCTGGGCGATCGCGAGGCCGAGGCCGGTGCCGCCGATGGTGCGCTTGCGCGATGGATCCGCCCGCCAGAACCGGTCGAAGACGTGCTCGACGTCGCTCGTGGTCATACCGACCCCCCAGTCGCGCACCGCGATCGCGATCGCGGCGGAGTTGGAGTCGACGGAGACGACGATGGCGTTCCCCTCCCCGTGCTCGATCGCATTGCCCACGAGGTTCGAGACGATCCTCCGGATCCGGCGCGCGTCCACCTCGACGGGCGCGTACCCGCCGAGCGCTCGCACCTCGATCAGGCTCGACGAGAGCGGCTGCAGCCCGTCGACGACCTCCTGCACGAGGTGGACGAGGTTCGTGGGCTCCGTTTCGAGCATCACCCGGCCGGCATCGTACCGGGAGATTTCGAGCAGATCGCCGAGGAGGGATTCGAACCGCTCGACCTGGGCGACGAGCACCTCGACGGCCCGCTGCTGCCCCGGTTCGAGCCCGCCGGTCTGGCCCTGCAGCACCTCGCTCGCGAGCCGGATCGTGGTGAGCGGGGTGCGCAGCTCGTGGGAGACGTCCGAGACGAAGCGCTGCTGCATCTCGGAGAGCAGGTCGAGCTCCTTGATCCTCGCCTGCAGCGTCTCGGCCATGTCGTTGAAGCCCTCCGAGAGCACGTCGAAGTGCTCGTCGTTCTGCCGCGGCATCCGGGCGTCGCTCTCCCCCGTGGCGAGCCGCCGGCTGGTGTCGGCCGCCGCGCGGATCGGACGGAACACGATCCGGGACATGATCCAGACGAGCACGCCGATGAAGGCCATCATCGCCGCGGCGGTGATGAGCAGCGTCCGCTGCACGAAGCTCAGCGTGTCCTGCGTGTCGCTCAGGTCGTATCCGATGAACAGATCGTAGGTTCCCGCTCCCGCCGGGAACACCACGTTCGACGCCACGACGAGCCCGGGCGAGGGCGTCCCGTCCTCCGCGACGAAGGTGACGGCCTGCCAGTGCTGGGGTTCCACGCCGGATTTGACCGCCTCGGAGAGATCCGGGGTCACGGCCTCGCGCAGCGCCACGTTCGTGTAGGACTCGGGCGGCGCCTCCGAGAAGGAGGTCTGGCCGGGCTGCCTGCGCATGTACACCAGCTGACTCGCCGAGGTGTCCTGCACCGTGCGGCGCACCGACGCGAAGAGCGTCGAGAGCCCGCTCCGGTCCGTCGCATCGGAGGAGTCGATCTGCCGCTGCGCGGCGAGCGTCGCGCGGGCGGAGTCCTGCAGCGCCTGATCCCGCCGCGAGGAGTAGAGGTCGTCGCTGATGCTCGTCAGCGTGAAGACGCCGGCGACGAGCACGACGAAGCCGGTGACGAGGCCGGTGATCGTCATCGTGCGCACCATGAGCGAGCGGCGCCAGCGCGCGCGGAAGGGGCCGAGCACCGGCTGGGTGATCCTGGCCCAGCGGATGCCGAGGCGGCGCAGCGCGAGCGAGAGGCGCGAGCGACCCCGGGTGCGCTCCATGTCGTCCTACTCCGTCGGGGCGCCCGCGCGATACCCCACGCCGCGCACCGTCGTCACGATCGTCGGGTGGTCGGGATCCTGCTCGATCTTGGCGCGGAGCCGCTGCACGTGCACGTTCACGAGTCGCGTGTCGGCCTTGTACTGGTATCCCCACACCTTCTCCAGCAGCACCTCCCTGGTGAAGACCTGCTGCGCGACCTGCCCACCGACCGCCCCCGCCCGGCCGTGCAGGGCTTCAACGGGGGCTCGGTCCCCGTCGACCTGCCGCCCGCCCTGGTCGGCGAGCTGGC
>JAPSIU010000476.1 GCA_031178565.1 Leucobacter sp.
GGTGAGGGAAGCGGTTGCATCGAACAGGGTTCCGCGTTCATAGGGCTGGACCGGGCGGTAGGCTCCGTCGTCGGGCCACCAGGCCCAGGCCAGACCGGCGAGAACGGCAGCGGCGGCGGCAATGGCAGTCATGCGCCGAAGCGGCCGGCCACGGGTTTTCGCCCAGACCGCGGTGATGAGCTGCCGGGCCGTGCGCAGCAGGATGTAGGCGATGCCGAGGACGGGAAGCGCGACGGCGGTGATCGCCAAGACCCGTACGGCAATTCCGGGAAGGTCACCGTCGGAGCCGGCCTCCGCCAGCAGCCGCTGCTGTTCCAAGATGCTGGCCCAGGCCGTGCCGAGGACCCGGGGCAGCGAGACCACCATCAGAAAGAGGCAGAACAGGAGCAGTGGAACCGTGACCAAAACCCAGGCGGTCACGACAGCCCTGGCCCAGGGCTTGAGTAGCTTGGGCTCGGGGTCGGACCAGCGCCAGGGCAGCAGTCCGAGCAAGGTGGGCTTGATCCGTTGGAACAGGTCGGGGACTCCGGTTGCATCGGCGAGGATGTGGTAGCCGTCGAAGCGGACCAGGGGCAGCAGCTGCCGCACCATCTGCAGTATCTGGGTCACCACCACCAGCAGCAGCGCGTCGAAGCCGGTGAACCACCATACGCCGGCTCGAAGAACTTGTACTCGAGCACGAGGCGCTGGTCGTCGCCGAGGCGCGCGTAGATCTCCTGCAGCGACTCCTGCAGTCGGTCCTGACGGCCGCGCAGGTCGGCCTGGCCGGGGTAGTTCGAGCCCTCGGCGAGCCAGATCTTGAGGTCGCGCGAGCCGGTCGCGTGCATGATGTCGATGCACTCGAAGTGGTGGTCGATCGCCTTGCGGCGCACCGCCGCGTCCTCGTGGGTGAGGGCGCCGAACTTGTAGTCGTCGTCCTGGAAGGTGTTCGAGTTGATCGTGCCGAGCGCGACGCCGAGGTCTTCGGCGTGCTTGCGCAGGTCGTCGTAGGAATCGACCTTGTCCCACGGGATGTGCAGCGCGACCGTCGGCGCGAGCGCGGTGTACTCGTGCACCTGCGCGGCATCCGCGATCTTCTCGAACGGGTCGCGGGGGGTGCCGGGGGTCGCGAAGACCTTGAAGCGGGTGCCCGAGTTGCCGAACGCCCACGAGGGCAGTTCGATCGACTGCAGCTCGAGCTCTGACAGGATGCCTGCGGGAATGGTGCTCACGAGTGACTGCTTTCTGTGCTGGGTCGGTGGTGGTCGGGCGTGCCGGCGGCGGTGTCGGATGCCGCGGGGCCGGCCGGGTCGGATGCCGCGTCCGCGTCGAGCGCGGCGAGCTGGTCTTCCAGGTGGAACACCTCGATGAGCCGCGGCGCGCCCTGGTCGGCACGCGAGCCGTCGAGCGAGACGAAGAACTCCGCCATCTCGGCCTCCCACGGCGCGGTGCGGGGGTCGGCCTCGAGCGCAGCCTGTGCCGCGTCGTCGTCATCGGTCTCGTAGTAGCCGATGAGCAGCCCGTCGTCGCGCAGGAAGAGCGAGTAGTTGCGGCGTCCGGATGCCTCGATCGCACGCAGCATGTCGGGCCAGACCGCGGCGTGACGCTCGCGGTACTCGTCGAGGCGGTCGGGGGCGACCTGCAGCTGGAAGCAGACGCGTTGCACTGCCGTGCCGCGGGAGGTGCTGCCTGTGCTCATCGTCGAGCTCTCCGTCTCGTTCCTCGTGCTCGGGTGCGCGGGTCACGCCGGTCCCGGTATGAATCGTTTCAAGCGTACGATCCCATCGCCGGCTGCGCAAGTGGGAATGCGCTTTCCATCGTATCGTCCGCCACGAGGGGCGCAAGCGGCCCGACTCGGCCGCCGTGCCCGGCCCGGCGACGGTCGAGTGGAGGCGACCGCCGTCTCGCGTCCTCGGCGAGGGAGCGGCGGGCATCGCGGCATCCGGTGCATGATGCGAACGAT
>JAPSIU010000477.1 GCA_031178565.1 Leucobacter sp.
GTGCGAGAGGCGCGGAACCGCGGCATCCTGTGCCAGGGCCGGGGATCCGCCGCGAACTCGGCCGTCTGCTACGTGCTGGAGATCACGGCCGTCGACGCGATCCGCTACGACCTCCCCTTCGAGCGGTTCCTGTCGAGCATGCGCGACGAGGAGCCCGACATCGACGTCGACTTCGACTCGGAGCGGCGCGAGGAGATCATCCAGTACGTCTACGACACGTACGGCCGCCGCAACGCCGCCCAGGTCGCCAACGTCATCAGCTACCGACCCAAGGCCGCCGTGCGCGACGCGGCCAAGGCCCTCGGCTACGGTCCCGGCCAGCAGCGCGCCTGGACCAAGGGGCTCGAGCGGAGAAGCACTGTCGAAGAGTCGGACGGCCGGATCCCCGAGCCCGTCCTGCGACTCGCGAACCAGTTCATGCGGGCACCGCGCCACCTCGGCATCCACTCCGGCGGCATGGTGCTCACGGAGCGCCCGGTCGGCGAGGTCTGCCCCATCGAGCACGCGCGCATGGACAAGCGCACCGTGCTGCAGTGGGACAAGGACAGCTGCGAGACGATGGGCCTCGTCAAGTTCGACCTGCTCGGCCTCGGCATGCTCAGCGCCCTGCAGAAGACGATGAGCATCGTTGCTGCGAGCACGGGCGAGCACTGGACGATCGACACGATCCCCAAAGAGGAGCCCGGTGTCTACGACATGCTGTGCCGAGCCGACGCGGTCGGGGTGTTCCAGGTGGAGAGCCGCGCGCAGCTCAACACTCTGCCGCGGCTGCTCCCCCGCCGCTTCTACGACCTCGTCATCGAGATCGCGCTCATCCGTCCGGGCCCCATCCAGGGCGGTGCGGTGCACCCCTATCTGCGCCGCAGGAACGAGCAGGAGCCCGTCACCTATCCCCACCCGAAGCTCGAGCCCGTGCTCGAGCACACCCTGGGCGTCCCGATCTTCCAGGAGCAGCTCATGCAGATGGCCACGGCCATCGGCGACTGCTCCGCCGAGGACGCCGACCTGCTGCGTCGCTCCATGGGTTCCAAGCGGGGCGAAGAGCGCATCGAGAGTCTCAGGGAGAAGCTCTTCACCGGTATGCGGAAGAACGGGATCGAGGGCGACGAAGCCACCCGCCTCTACGAGCAGATCGAGGCCTTCGCCAGTTTCGGCTTCGCGGAGAGCCACTCGCTCAGCTTCGCGCTGCTCGTCTACGTCAGCTCCTGGTTGAAGCTGCACTACCCCGCCGCCTTCCTCGCCGGGCTGCTGCGCTCGCAGCCCATGGGGTTCTACTCCCCCCGCGAGCTCGTTCAGGACGCACGGCGTCACGGCGTCGAGGTGCGCCCGCCCGACGTGCAGCGCTCGGGAGCGCTCGCCGACCTCGAGGCGCTGTCGGGTCAGGGACTGCCGGGCGAGGCGCTGTCGGGCGAGGCGCTGCGGGGGCAGGTGCCGGCGGGTGACGGGTCGGCTCGCGCCCGTGCCACCGGGAGGGACGCCTGCGCGCAGCAGGACCAGCCGCCCATCCCTCCCTTCGAGGCGAACGCACCCGACCGGAGCGCCGCGCACCGCCGCGACGGCGCCTTCGCGGTGCGGCTCGGCCTCGCGGAGATCCGGGGCATCGAGGTCGAGACGGCCGAGCGCGTCGTGACGGCCCGGGAGCACGGCCCGTTCGCGGACCTCGCCGACCTCGCGCGCCGAGCCGATCTGGATCGCGGAAGGATCGAGGCCCTCGCCGCCGCAGGCGCCTGCGAGAGTCTCGGGATCGGGCGCCGCGAGGCGCTGTGGGCCGCAGCTCCGGCCGCCGACAACCGCGAGCGGTTCCTGCCCGGCATCGCGGTCCACGTGCAGCCCCCGCTGCTGCCGGTGCTGAGCCCGGCGGAACAGACTGCGCTGGACCTGTGGACCACGGGCGTCTCGCTCGACGCGCATCCGCTCGCACTGCTGCGGGACGGG
>JAPSIU010000120.1 GCA_031178565.1 Leucobacter sp.
GAAGCGCATGGTCGCGGATCTCGACGAGCTGCTGCGCGTCCTTCTGCCCGAAGTACGCGGCATCGGGAAGCGCGGCGATGAGCAGCTTCGCGACGACGGTCGCCACCCCGTCGAAGTGCGCGCTCCCCCGGCAGGCTCCCTCCAGCGTCTCCGTGATCGTTCCCGAGACGCTCACCGTCGTGGCATAACCCTCGGGGTACATCTCGTCCGCCTCGGGGGCGAAGATCAGGCCCGCTCCCGCGCTCGCGGCGAGCCGGGCGTCCCCCTCCTCCTGCCGGGGGTAGGCGGCGAGGTCGGTCGCCTCCGTGAACTGCGTGGGGTTCACGAAGATCGAGACGACCACCAGGTCGTGATCCGAGCGGGCCGCGCGCACGAGCGACAAGTGCCCCTCGTGCAGGGCGCCCATGGTCGGCACCATGCCGACGGTCGCCCCGCTCGCCCGGGCCGCGCCGATGGCGTCCCGCAGCTCTCGGACGGTGCGCACGATCCTCACGGTCGCCCGCTCCCGTCATCCTGTGCTGAGCCCGCGAGCTCGCGCGTGGCTGTCACCAGAGCGTCGAACAGGTGCAGATCCCGAGGGGATCGTTCGGCGACCGCCGCTCGCTGGCGTTCGACCGTGCGCTCGTCCCCGCGCGCGATCGGCCCCGTGAGGGCGGATTCGGCGCCGAGCTCCGCCCAGTTCCGCAGCGCCGCGCGCGCGAGCGGCACGAGGGCGCCTCGCGGCACACCGGCAGTCCTGGCGAGGCGCTCGGCGAAGCCCTCCAGCGCGACGAGGAAGTTGGATGCGACCGAGGCCGCCGCATGATAGGCGGCCCGATCGGCGTCAGCGACCCGGAACGTCTCCATGCCGAGGAGCGAGGCGAGATCCCGGGCGACCGCGAGGGCCCGCTCGCTCGAACCGTCGACGGCTGCGTGGGCACCCGCGAACGAGGTCCCCGGGCCCGTCACCGAGAGCAGGGGGTGCACGCTGAAGGCCTCGTGCGGGGCCAGAGGCTCGAGCGTCGTGCTGCCAGAGAGGTGGCCGACGATGCGTCCCGGAGCGATGCCCGCCGCGGCGGCTTCGATCTCGGAGTCCGGCACCGCGAGCAGCACCACGTCGGCCTCGGCGCAGTCGGCGCCGCGGCCGGCCTGCGGGAGCAGCACGATGTCCGCAGCGGGCGGCACGGCACTCGCGGGGCTCAGACCGGTGCCGGGCGGGCGCAGAGCACTCGCGAGCGCGGAGCCCATGCGGCCCTGGCCGACGATCTGGATCCGCATGACGCCGCTACAGTTCCAGTCCGTAGAGATTCGGCTCGGGCGCCAGGATCACACCGAACTCCTGCTGCACCCGCTGCACGACGAAACGAGCGAGCTCCGCGACATCCGCGGCGGTCGCGGCGCCGCGGTTCGTGATCGCGAGCGTGTGCTTCGACGAGATCGCCGCCCCCGATCCCGGCAGCCTGAACCCCTTGCGGATCCCGGTGTTCTCGATGAGCCAGGCCGCCGAGAGCTTCACCATCCGCTCGGGAACGGCCCCCGGGAGGCGCAACGGCATCCCGGCCGCGAGCTCCTCGAAGGTCGTGACGGCGGGGGCCGGATCCTCGCCCCGCAGTGGGAAGCGAGGCGCGTTCTCCGGCAGCTCGCGCGCGAAGCGCTCGGTGACGATGGGGTTCGTGAAGAACGATCCCGCGCTCCAGGAATCGTGGTCCTCGGCGTCGAGCACCATCCCCTTGGACGAGCGCAGCCGCAGCACCGAATTGCGCAGCTCCCGGATCGGGACCCGCTCCCCGATCGTGACTCCGAGGGCGTCCGCGAGCTGGCCGTACAGCACGGGGGCCGACAGTGCCCGGGCCTCGGCGTGAGCGCCGCGATCCGGATCTTCGGAGGTCTCCGCGAGCATCAGGTCGATGGAGAGCACGACACCCTCGAGTCCGCGCTTGATCGCGGAGTCCCGGTAGCCGAGCTCGAGCTCCTCCGCGGGGATGCGCCGCACCTCGCGCCGTTCCCGGTCGAGGAACTCGATCGAGTGCAGCACGTCGGAGAGCTCCTGCCCGTACGCCCCGATGTTCTGCACGGGGGCCGCTCCCGCGAGGCCCGGGATCCCGGAGAGCGCCTCGATCCCGGACCAGCCGCGATCGACGCACGCCGCGACGAGGTGGTCCCAGTCGTGGCCCGCCTGCACCCGCAGGCGGACGCGGCCCGCGTGCTCCTCGCCGTCGTCGATGCGCGCCGCGCCGGTGTTGCGCGCGATCAGCACCGTGCCCGGGAATCCCTCATCGGAGACGACCGTGTTCGAACCGCCGCCGAGCAGCAGCCAGGGCTCCCCCTCGTCCCAGAGCTCGCTCGCGTGCCGCGCGAGATCCTCGGCGCCGTGCGCGACCAGGATCCGGCCGGCCGGCCCGCCCACGCGCATCGTCGTGAGCTTCGCCAGCGGGGTGCCGTCGCCCAGGGGCTCCGGGACGATGTCCGGGAAGTTCACGCGAACGCCGCCAGCAGCTGGGCCTTGCCCAGCACGGTCGAGCCGTCGAAGACGACCTTGAGGTCGATGCGGACGGTGCGGGCCTCACTATCGATCGCTCCGACCGTCGCGGTGACCGTGACCGCCGCGCCCTCGGTCGCGTCGACCGGCACGGGACGGGTGAAGCGGGACTGGTAGTCCTTGACCCAGGCCGAGCCGCCCGCGGACCCCGCCGCAGCGCCGGCGAGCCAGTCGGTCACGACCGATCCCGCGGCGCCCATCGTCAGCATGCCGTGGGCGAGCACACCCGGAAGGCCGACAGAGGCCGCGACATCGTCGCGGTAGTGGATCGGGTTGAAGTCGCCCGAGGCTCCCGCGTAGCGCACGAGGCGATCCCGGGTGAACCGCAGGTCACGCTCGGCGACGATCTCGCCGACGGTCAGGTTCTCGAACACGGGGGCGGTCATGCCTGCTCCTCCTCTACGGCTTCCGCGGCGGCCGGGGCTCGCACGACGAGCGTCGAGATCGCGGTCACCACGTGCTCGCCGCCGGCGTCGACGATGTCGCTCGAGGCGGTGACCATCGAGTTGCCGCCGAGCTGCTTCACGGCCGAGATGGTGAGCGTCGCGGTGAGTTCGTCGCCCGCGACGATGGGACGGGTGTAGCTGAATCGCTGATCCCCGTGGACGACGCGAGAGAAGTCGACGCCCGCCTCGTCGTCCGCGAGCAGCTGCGCGAGCGTGGATTCCTGCACCACGACCGCGAAGGTGGGCGGTGCGACGACGTCGGAGTACCCCGCGGCCCGGGCCGCTTCGGGATCGAGGTGGAGGGGCGAGGCGCTCATCACGGCGCGGGCGAACTCGCGAACCTTCTCGCGCCCGACGAGGTACGGGGCGGTCGGCGGGTAGACGCGGCCTTGAATCTCTGGATTTACCACGCCGTCAGTCTACAGCGGTGACGGTCTCGCGCGGCGGCACGGGCTCCCGGCTAGCGCTTGCCTCCGAGCAGGCCGCCGAGCAGATCGCCCAGATCGCCTCCCGAGGAGCCGCCGGACGCCCCGGAGCCGCCGGACGAGCCCGATCCACCGCCCAGCAGGCCGCCGAGCAGATCGCCCAGCACTCCGCCTATGCCTCCTCCGGAGCCCGACTGACCGGCCGTCGTGGATCCCTGTCCCAGCCGGCCCGCGAGGAACTGCATCACCAGAGGCGCGAGCAGCGGGAGCAGCTGCGGGATGAGGTTCGCGATCGTGGAGTCGCCGGAGCGCGCTCCGAGCGCCTGCGCGACGTCGTCCTTCTTGTCGCCGAGCACGTGCTTCACGATCTTCTTGCCGTCCTCCGCGTCGACCGCGTTCAAGTCGAGCTTCGCCGACCGCGGCCGGTGCTGCTGCACGGCGCGCTCGAGACTGCTCGCGCCCTCGCTGTCACTCGCGTTCACCGCCATGCCCCCGACGAGGCCCGGCAGCGCCTGCTGCACCGCCGCGTCGATGGTCGTCTCGTCCACGCCGAACCTCGCGGCGAGCTCTCCCGTCGGGATCTGCTGCAGGAGGTCGTCGAGATCCCGGTTGTTCTGTGCCATGCGAAAGCTCCGTCTCCGTCGTCTGCGGTCCGGGGCCTCACCGCCCCCGGCGCGGCGCCGATGCCGCGTTGCGTTCAGCGTATCCGATCAGGCGCCGACGGCACCCGCACGGCGCTGTTTGCATCGGCAACGATCATCGGAAAGGTTTGTACCGTATATCCAAGGCTCGCACCCGTCCCTCGAATAGGCTGGAACCCATGTCGCGCATTCGTAAAGTGCTCATCGCCAACCGCGGTGAGATCGCCGTCCGCATCATCCGAGCAGCAGCGGACAGCGGCATCGCCTCCGTCGCCGTCTACGCCGACCAGGATCGGGACGCGATGCACGCCCAGCTGGCGGATGAGGCGTACGCGCTGAACGGCAGCACGAGCGCCGAGACCTATCTCGTGATCGAGAAGATCCTCGGCATCGCCCGCCGCTCCGGCGCGGACGCGGTGCACCCCGGCTACGGCTTCCTCGCGGAGAACGCGGAGTTCGCACGCGCCGTGATCGCAGCGGGACTCACCTGGATCGGACCGGGCCCGGAGGCCATCGAGCAGCTCGGCGACAAGGTATCGGCTCGACACGTGGCGGAGCGGGTCGGCGCGCCGCTCGCGGCCGGCACGAGCGATCCTGTGTCGGGCGCCGAGGAGGTGCTCGCCTTCGCCGACGAGGTCGGGCTGCCCATCGCCATCAAGGCGGCGTTCGGCGGCGGCGGCAGAGGCCTGAAGGTCGCCTACGAGCGGGACGAGGTCGCGGAGCTCTTCGAGTCCGCGACGCGCGAGGCCGTCGCGGCGTTCGGCCGCGGCGAGTGCTTCGTCGAGAAGTACCTCGAGAAGCCGCGCCACGTCGAGACCCAGTGCCTCGCCGACAGCCACCGCAACGTCGTCGTCGTCTCGACCCGCGACTGCTCGCTGCAGCGCCGCCACCAGAAGCTGGTCGAGGAGGCGCCCGCGCCGTTCCTCACCGAGGAGCAGAACGCCGAGCTCTACCGAGCGTCGAAGGCGATCCTCAAGGAGGTCGGCTACGTCGGCGCCGGCACCTGCGAGTTCCTCGTCGCGCGCGACGGCACCGTCTCCTTCCTCGAGGTGAACACCCGTCTGCAGGTGGAGCACCCGGTCTCCGAGGAGGTCACGGGCATCGATCTGGTCCGCGAGCAGTTCCGGATCGCCGAGGGCGGCGTCATCGACTACTCGGACCCCGTCTCGCACGGGCACTCCTTCGAGTTCCGGCTGAACGGAGAGGATCCGGGCAACGGCTTCCTCCCCGCGCCCGGGCCCGTCACGCTCTTCAAGGCCGCGTCCGGTCCCGGCGTGCGCGTCGACACCGGCGTGGCCTCGGGCGACGTCGTCTCCGGCGCGTTCGACTCGATGCTCGGCAAGCTGATCGTCACCGGGGCGACGCGCGAGGAGGCGCTCGAGCGCGCCCGCCGCGCACTCGACGAGTTCGAGGTGCAGGGCCTGCCGACCGTGCTGCCGTTCCACCGCAAGATCGTGCGGGATCCCGCCTTCACCGCTCCGGACGGGAAGTTCGGCGTCTACACGCTCTGGATCGAGAACGAGTTCTCGAACGATATCGAGCCGTGGGAGGGTGAGGTCGCCCCGATCCCATCGGATCCGAAGCGCCAGACCGTCGTCGTCGAAGTCGCAGGTCGGCGCGTCGAGGTCACGATGCCCGCGACGCTGCTGCCGCTCGTCGATCAGGAGGTCACCCGCGGTCCTGCGCCGAAGCGCGCGAAGGGTGCGGGGGTCGCGACGGCGACGGGCGACTCGGTCGCGGCGCCGATGCAGGCCACCGTCGTGAAGATCGCGGTGGAAGAGGGGCAGCCCGTGACCGCGGGCGACCTCGTGGTCGTGCTCGAGGCGATGAAGATGGAGCAGTCGATCTACGCGCACCGGGACGGCGTGGTCAGCGGGATCGACGCGCCGCTCGGCCAGACGGTGCCGAGCGGCCACGCCCTGCTCGCGATCGTCGACCCGGAGTAGGACACCCGCAAACGGGCCCCTCCTCAGTCGTCCTCGCCGGGTCGACCCGGCCGGTTCAGAACACCCAGCTGGCTCCCGCGGCGATCGGCCAGGACCAGGCCGTCGCCGCGCGAACCAGTGCCTCGGGCGCGTTCGCACGCACCAGGCCGGCCTGCGCGAGCGAGGCGAGGGACACCGCACCGAGGTGCGCGGCCCCGAGCTCCCGGATATCGAGCGAGAGATCGGGATCCGTCTCGCTCCGCGTCACCTCCGCGTGACCGAAGGCTTCGGCCCGCACCCGCCACCTCCCGGCGTTCGCCGGGAGCAGCCGATCCTCCACCTCGATGACGACGTCGACCGGCGCCGCATAGCGCCGGTCGGCGAGCGCCCTCGGCAGGTCGAGGATGCGGAGCCACTGCAGGTCGTTCCCGCTGGGCATCGCGGCACGCACGTCCACGAGCAGTGAGAGGATCGGGTCGTCCGCGGGCAGGGGTCCGGCCTCCACGCGCGCCATGAGGTCGAGGTCGAGCAGGACCGACCAGAGCCGATGCGCGGCCGGGGCATCGAGCGCGACGGCATCGCGCAGGGTCACGGTCCCATCGGCGGCGTTGCGCAGCCAGGCGGCCTTCCGGCGGAAGCGGGCATACCCTCGAAGCCGGCCCTCACGATCGCGGACGACGAGCAGGCGGAGCGCCTCCTGCCCCTGCCTGAGCACCGGCGGATCCTGGTCAGCGGTCCGGCGCAGCTCCGGCGTCTCCCACGTCGCCCAACCCGGGCGACCGATCCCCTCGGGAACCCTCGCGTAGTCGCGGTGCAGCGCGGCGACCTCGTCCCCGTGTCGCACCGGATCCCACTCGTACAGCTCGACCGCGAGCGCCTCGGATCCGGGCACGGCGCGCAGCTGGGCGCCGCGCGGGATCGTGAGCGAGACCTGCGGCGCGGCCATCCCGTAGCCGAAACGGCCGTAGATCGCGGCTTCGGCGGCGTTGAGACCCGAGATCGCCTCGCCGCGCTCCAGGCAGTCCGCGAAGTGATGATCGATCATCCGTCGCAGCAGACCGCGGCGCCGATGCCCCGGGTGCACGGCGACCCAGGTGAGCCAGCCGCACGGCACCTCCGACCCCGGCACGGGGAACTCGCCGAGCGTGTAGGTGCCGTACATCGCGGCGAGCGCGCCCCCGGAACTCGGAGCGACCTGCTCGATCCCCCACGATCGCCCCCACGGAACCGGCTGCTCGACGCGCAGCAGATCCTCCAGGGAGACCTCCGTGGGAAAGGCCCACTGGTCGAGGCGGAGCACCTCCTCCATTCGTTCGGGATCGTCGAGAACGGTCAGACGGTAACCCTCGGGAAGTGTCATGCCCACCAGTATCCCCGATCCCGCGAGCCCATGACGGGCTTCGGCCTGCTCGCGAGTTCGCTCCTGCGCGACCGCAGCGGCATCCCGCTCGACCTCGACTTCGAGCGCAGCGGCCGGTGGAAGAGCTGGACGACCCCGAAGGGCTGATCCGGCCGTGATCCGCAGGCAGCAGGAATAGCGCGGAGGAGAGCGGGGTTGCAATCGTCATGACTGCCACCCCGCTCTCGATTCTGGACCTGGCTACCGTCGAAGCGGACGGCAACATCTCCGAGGCCTTCCGCCACTCCGTCGAGATGGCGCAGCTGGCCGAGCGGAGCGGCTATCGCCGCGTCTGGTACGCCGAGCACCACAACATGCCCTCGATCGCGTCGAGCGCGACGGCGGTCCTGATCGCGCACATCGCCGCGCACACGTCGACGATCCGGCTCGGCGCCGGCGGGGTGATGCTGCCGAACCACTCGCCGCTCGTCATCGCGGAGCAGTTCGGCACGCTCGCCGAGCTGCATCCCGGCCGCATCGACCTGGGTCTCGGGAGAGCTCCCGGCTCGGATGGCGCCACCTTC
>JAPSIU010000478.1 GCA_031178565.1 Leucobacter sp.
GCCTCGGCCTCGGCCTCGTTCGTGTCGGCCTCGTCCTTCTCGGCCTCATCGTCCGTGACGATGAAGTCAGACAGGTCAACCGGCTTGCCGTTGGTGTCGACGACGGTGACCTGGCCGAGGGCGATCGCGATCGCCTTGTTGCGGGCGACCTCACCGACGAGAGCGGGGAGCTGGTTCGACGACTGCAACGCCTCGACGAACTCCTGCGGAGCCATGCCGTACTGGGCTGCGGACTGGATGAGGTACTGGCTCAGTTCCTCCTGCGAGACCTGCACGTCCGCCTGCTCGGCGATCGTGTCGAGCAGCACCTGCGTACGGAACTGCTTCTCGCTCGCCTCGGTCACCTCGGCGCGGTGCTCGTCATCCTCGAGGCGGCCCTCGCCCTCGAGATGGTTGTGCACCTCGTCCTCGAT
Organism: Leucobacter sp.; assembly: GCA_031178565.1. Classification (GTDB taxonomy): domain Bacteria; phylum Actinomycetota; class Actinomycetes; order Actinomycetales; family Microbacteriaceae; genus Leucobacter. Next base: position 414 of record JAPSIU010000478.1, read on the forward strand.
CAGCTTCGGCGGCACCGGGATGTCGATCTGCTCGAGCAGCGTCTCGACGAGCTTGTCGCGCGCCGCAGAGCCCTGCGTGAACACGCCCTGCTGGGCGACCCGCTCGGCGAGGCTCTCACGAAGCTCGGCGATGGTGTCGAACTCACTCGCGATCTGCGCGAAGTCGTCGTCAGCCTCGGGAAGCTCGCGCTCCTTGACCGCCTTGACGGTGACAGAGACCTCGGCCTCTGATCCGGCGTGGTCGCCGCCGACGAGCGACGAACGGAACGTCGTGTCCTCACCGGCGGTCAGCGACTCGATCGCGTCGTCGATGCCCTCGAGCAGCTCCCCGGAGCCGACCTCGTAGGAGACGCCGTCGGCACGGTCGATCTCGGCGCCGTCGATCGTCGCGACGAGGTCGAGTTCGACGAAGTCACCCTTCGCTGCCGGGCGGTCGACCGGAACCAGTGTGCCGAAGCGAGCACGAAGTCGGTCGAGCTCCTCGTCGAGAGCCGACTCGTCGGCCTCGACCGCGTCGACCGTGACGGTGATGCCGTCGAGCGCGGGGATCTCGATGTCGGGACGGACGTCCACCTCGATGTCGACGAGCAGGTCGCCGGAGAAGTCCTTCTCGTTGGGCCACTCGACGATCTCGGCGGCGGGGCGGCCGACGACGCGCAGCTTGTGCTCGGCCGTGGCGGCACGGAAGAACTGGTCGAGCCCTTCGTTCACGGCGTGCTCGATGACGGCGCCGCGCCCGATGCGCTGGTCGATGATGGGCGCGGGGACCTTGCCCTTGCGGAAGCCGGGGATCTGGACGTCCTGCGCGATGTGCTCGTAAGCGTGCGCGATGCTGGGCTTGAGGTCGTCCGGGGTGACCGTGATGCTGAGCTTGACCCGCGTCGGGGTCAGCTTCTCGACGGTGCTGTTCGCCATGCTGGTGTGTTCTCCTTGTGATTTCCGCGCTGAATCGCGGCTGTGAAGGCCTGTGGGTGCCGTGTCGGGGCGACAGGAGTTGAACCTGCGACCTCCCGCTCCCAAAGCGGGCGCTCTACCAAGCTGAGCTACGCCCCGGGGAATCCGCACGCAGATTCAGCCCCATGAAGTCTAACGGACGAGAACCGCCCCGACTGTCCGCTATGATCGAACGGTCGGTCTCGAGCTGTCGAGTGCCGGTGCGGGGATGTAGCTCAATGGTAGAGCCTCAGTCTTCCAAACTGATGGTGCGGGTTCGATTCCCGTCATCCCCTCCGCCGCGAAGGCCCCTGCAGAAGTGCGGGGGCCTTCTTTCTTCCGCCACGTCCCTGGCTAGAATCACAGCAACCGCGCATGCATCGCGGCGACAGGGGGATCCCGTGACCGAATCGACTCCGCTCGGCGCCCAGCCGCCGGCGCCGGCACCTTCGACGGGGTTCGAACCGACAGCCGGCGGACACGTCGTCCCCACGAGACTGTTCGGCGCCGTCGCCGCGTCCGCGCCGAGGCGGAAGAAGCACACCGGAGCGATTCTCGGCTCACTCGGCGCCGCAGCCGCCG
>JAPSIU010000479.1 GCA_031178565.1 Leucobacter sp.
CCGGCGCGGGGTCCCTCCTCATGACCGTCGCCGGCAAGCTCGTCGTCGGTCGGGATCGGCCGCCGCTCGCCGATGCGGTGCCGCCGTACGAGCTCTCGGAGTCGTTCCCCAGCGGCCACACGCTCAACGCGGTCGCGGTCCTCGGCGTCGTCGCCTACCTCCTCATCCTGCGCCGGCGCAGCGCCTGGGCACGGGCCGCGATCGTCGCTGTGGCTGTCGTGGCGACCGTGCTCATCGCGGGCAGCCGCGTCTACCTCGGGCACCACTGGGTGACGGATGTCGTGGCCGGCTGGCTGCTCGGCGCCGCGTGGCTCGCGCTCGTCGTCACCGCGCACCGCCTCTACCTCACGCTGCGCGTGCGGCACGTGGAGCGCGCGCCCGCCTAGCTCGGAGCGCACCCCGCGCCGGCCCAATCCGAGCGGCCCATGAGCGACCAGCCTCCCGCGGTATCGATCAGTCGATTCGGATCAGCGCGTCGTGGATGGCCCGCTCGAGTTCCTGCTGCTGGCTAGCAGTCAGCATGTCCGACGTACGGATCACGACGGTGCCCAAGACGACGTGCGAGCCAGAACGGAGGATGCCGCTGTCGAACGCACCGAGATACGCGTCTCGCGCTTGTGCGTCATCGACCGTCGCGTAGACCTCAACGGCGCCGCCTCCGTCGGTTCCCCTGCTGACAATGTCTGATCCGATAACGACGGACTGATCCACGAGGGCGGACGAGAGATACACCGTCGCGGTATAACCGCCCTGCTTGTTCAGGTTCCCGTTGGGATCGTTGTCTTCGGTCACGGCCTGCACCCCTGTCACGGAGGGCAGGTCCTGGATGCGCTCGATCACGAACGCTTCGGTCGGGTTCGTGACCTGCCGCAGCTGCTCGATGCTCGTCTGCAATGTGTCCCGTGCCTCGACGAGCGCCGCAATCTCATCGTCGTAGTCGCCGAGTTCCTCGATCGCCTCGACGAGCGCCGGGATCTGAGCTGACGCCGCCTCGATCTCGGATGTTGAGCTCGGCAAGGTCGGTGCGGCGGGTGCTTCCTCGCGTGCGCCCTGAGCCGACCCGATTGCTGCGCCGGCGGACACAAGGAGTTCGGGGTCAAGTGGCTCTTCATCGGAATCGATGACGTGCTGCAGGCTCACGATTGTCGCGTCGAGTTCATCCGTGCGGGCAGCCAGTTCGGCGGAAGCGTCTTCATATGCGATGAGTTGGGCATTGAACGCCGCAACTGCGCGGTCGTGGGGCGCTTTCGCAAGGAAGTACCAGAGGGCGACTCCGGCTACAGCTGCGACAATCAGTGCGGCGGTCCCAAAAAGAGCAAGCCTCTTGTTGAGACGCTTTCCGGTCTTCTGATTCGGATTGGGATTGCTGGACACGAGCGCCTCTTTCAGGTGCGTGGAACCCGGTCCTCGGCTTCGGGTCACACGATAAAGTCAGAAGCTGCACTCTGTGCACGAGGTCGTGGTGGTTGATCCAGGGCCGCGAACAACGGATCTGAATCTGCGCGCATCTTCGCCCGATCAGTGTATTCGTGCGCTCTCGGCGCGATTGTTCATCGACGTGGTCTCGCTCCGAGGGCGGCCCCCGCGTCTCGCGTCCCGATGCCCTCGGCATTCCGAGGGCCATCGCGGATCTGAACGCGCGCCCGAACGACAGCATGTGGATGAGAACCCGGACGCAGTCCGTCGCGCCACTAGCGTGCGGCTCAACCGGCTGCAGGAGCCGGGCGTCGGGGCGACAGGATTCGAACCTGCGACCTCCCGCCCCCAAAGCGGGCGCTCTAGCCAAGCTGAGCTACGCCCCGTAGGGATCGCTCCCGTACAACCGGCGAGTCTACCCGCGCGCGGATCGCAGCCTCGCTCGCCGCGCTCGGAGGGCTACCGGGACCCCTTCTGCCCAACGGGACCCGCTATGCCGGGTCCC
>JAPSIU010000121.1 GCA_031178565.1 Leucobacter sp.
CCGACACCACCGCGACGGCCGACACCCCGCGGGTCACGGACACCACGCCGGCCACCGCGACGCCGACCGGCGCCCGCATCGATGTCGAGGCGGTCGGCGACGCGCTGCTCGGGAAGTGGAAGGCGGAGCGTCTCGAATCGCGCAGGCTCGCAGCCGACCCGCGTCTGCACACGATCCCCGGGCAGCCGATGGCCGAGCACCGGGAGCGGGCGCTCGAGCAGCTCCGCATCCTCGTGGACGAGGGGGCCATCCAGCGCGCGTATCCATCGGATCTCGGTGGCGCCGACAACCACGGCGGCAACATCGCGGCGTTCCAGGAGCTCGTGCTCGCGGACCCCTCGTTGCAGATCAAGAGCGGTGTGCAGTGGGGCCTCTTCGGGGCCGCGATCCTCCACCTCGGCACGCGGAAGCACCACGAGAAGTGGTTGCCCGACGTGGTGAATCTTGAGCTCCCCGGGGCCTTCGCGATGACGGAGATCGGGCACGGCTCCGACGTCGACTCCATCGGCACCACCGCCACCTACGACTCCGCCACGGAGGAGTTCGAGATCCACACCCCGTTCACCGGGGCCTGGAAGGAATTCCTGGGCAATGCGGCGCTGCACGGTCGGGCGGCCGTGGTGTTCGCGCAGCTCATCACCCGCGGCGTGAACCACGGCGTGCACGCCTTCTTCGTGCCGATCCGCACCCCTGACGGCGAGATGCTTCCGGGCGTCGGCAGCGAGGACGACGGGGTGAAGGGCGGGCTCAACGGCATCGACAACGGCCGCCTCCATTTCACGCACGTGCGGATCCCGCGCGAGAACCTGCTCAACCGCTACGGCGACGTCGCGGCCGACGGCACCTACTCGTCCGCGATCGAGAGCCCGGGCCGTCGGTTCTTCACGATGATCGGCACCCTCGTGCAGGGCCGCGTCTCGCTCGACGGATCGGCGGTACGGGCGATGCAGGCGGCCCTCGCGATCGCGGTGCGCTACGGCAGCGAGCGCCGGCAGTTCCCCGGAGCGTCGGGCCGCGAGACCGTGCTGCTCGACTACGGACAGCATCAGCGCCGTCTCATCCCTCGGATCGCGGAGACGTACGCGATGGCCTTCGCCGACGAGCGGCTGCTCACGATCTTCGACGAGGTGTTCTCCGGCGCCGGCGACACCGACGAGAATCGCGAGGACCTCGAGACGCTCGCCGCCGCGCTGAAGCCGCTCTCGACCTGGGCCGCGCTCGACACGCTGCAGGAGGCCCGCGAGGCCTGCGGCGGCGCAGGATTCATCGCGAAGAACCGGTTCGTGGGGCTCCGCGCCGATCTCGACATCTACGTCACCTTCGAGGGCGACAACAACGTGCTGCTGCAACTCGTCGGCAAACGACTGCTCACGGACTACGCGAGCCAGTTCAAGAACGGCGACCGCGCAGCGCTCGTGAAGGCCGTCGCGAGCCAGCTGGGAGGTCGGGTCTCGCGCTTCGGCCTCCGTCAGCTGGGGCAGAGCATCGCCGACCTCGGGCGGATGGCTCGGTCGGTCGAGAGCCTGCGCAGCCCGGAGGCGCAGCGCGGGCTGCTGGCCGACCGCGTCGAGACGATGGTCTCGGAGATCGCCCTCGCGCTGCGCGAGGCGACGAAGGACGTGCCGCAGGATGACAAGCGCGCGCGTGCGATGGCGACCGAGGAAGCCTTCAACGCGCAGCAGCACAAGCTCATCGAGGCCGCGCGCGCCCACGGGGAACTGCTGCAGTGGGAGGCGTTCACGGAGGCGGTGGAGCAGATGAAGGATCCCGGGTCCCGTCAGGTGCTGACCTGGCTGCGGGACCTGTTCGGCTTCGGACTCATCGAACGGCACGCGGCCTGGTACCTTATGCAGGGGCGCATCTCCGGCCAGCGCGCGGAGGCGGTCACCGCCTACATCGACCGGCTCCTCGTGCGGCTGCGTCCGCATGCGCTCGACCTCGTCGACGCGTTCGGACTGAGCCCCGAGCTGCTGCGCGCCGAGATCGCCACGGGGATCGAGGCCGAGCGCCAGGAAGAGGCCCGCGCCTATATCGACGCGCAGAAGGCGGCCGGGACCTGGCCGGTCCACGAGAAGGAACTGCGACGCCGCTGAGCCGCAGTGCCGTGCGACCCGCGGCAGGAATAGGCTGAGAGCATGACCGGACTGCGAACGCTCTATCCGCCCATCGAACCGTACGAGCACGGGATGCTCGACGTGGGAGACGGGCACGAGGTGTACTGGGAGGTCTGCGGGAATCCGTCGGGCAAGCCGGTGGTCTTCCTGCACGGCGGCCCCGGCGGCGGGTGCAGCACCGATCACCGGCGCTACTTCGACCCCGAGCGATACCGCATCGTGCTCTTCGATCAGCGGGGCTGCGGCCGGAGCACCCCGCACGCGAGCGCCCCGGACGCGGATCTGGCGACGAACACCACCTGGCATCTCATCGCGGACATCGAACGGCTCCGCGAGCATGTCGGCGTGGACCGCTGGCAGGTGTTCGGCGGATCCTGGGGATCGACCCTGGCGCTCGCCTACGCGCAGACGCATTCGTCCCGCGTCTCAGAACTCGTGCTGCGCGGCATCTTCACGCTGCGTTCGAGCGAGATCCGCTGGTTCTACCAGGAGGGGGCGTCGCAGCTGTTCCCCGACGCCTGGGAGGAGTACCTCTCGGTGATCCCCGAGGCGGAGCGGGACGACCTCGTCGCCGCCTTCCACCGGCGGCTCTTCGATCCCGACCCGGCGGTCCACACTCCGGCCGGGGTGGCCTGGACGGTCTGGGAGAACTCGACGATCCGCCTGATCCCCGATGAGGAGAGCATCGCCGAGGCGCGCGCCGACGAGGCCGCGGCGGTCGCGTTCGCGCGGATCGAGAACCACTACTTCATCAACGACGGCTGGTTGGATGACGGGCAGCTGATCCGCGATGCCGAGACGGAACTCGCCGGGATCCCCGGTGTGATCGTGCAGGGCCGCTACGACGCGTGCACTCCGCCGCGAACGGCCTGGGATCTGCACCGGGCCTGGCCCGAGGCGGAGTTCGAGATGATCGCGGACGCCGGTCACGCGGCCAGCGAGCCCGGCATCGTGGACGCGCTCGTGCGGGCCACCGACCGATTCGCCGAGGACAGGGAAGAGGCGCAGCGATGACCTTCAACGACAACGTGCGGATCGACACCGGGAGGGTGTCGAAGAGAAGCGGCGGGGCTCGTCGGGGCGGGATGATCGCGGGCGGAGGCGCCGGGATCGTGCTGCTGCTCGCGCTCGGCTCGCAGCTGCTCGGCGTGAATCTGATGCCGTTCGCTCCGGCGGTGGAGCAGGCGCTCGGCGGCGGCGGTTCGGCGCAGGAGCAGGAGGTCGCTCTCACCGGGTGCGAGACGGGCGCCGACGCGAACGAGGACGTCGAGTGCCGCATGGCCGCCACGAGCGACGCGCTCAACCGCTATTGGGAGACGCAGGTGGGCAACTACCGCGCACCCGGAGACGTGGTGCTGTTCACCGGCCAGACGCAGTCGGCGTGCGGGGCCGCGTCCTCGGCGACCGGCCCCTTCTACTGCCCGGCCGACGAGGCGATCTACCTCGATGTCGCCTTCTTCGAGACCCTCCGAAGCGATTACGGGGCCTCGGACGGCTCCCTCTCGCAGATGTACGTGCTCGCGCACGAGTGGGGCCACCACATCTCCAATCTCATCGGATCGCTGCAGAACGTCGGCAGGGAGACGGGTCCGGCCTCGGGATCCGTGCGTCTCGAACTGCAGGCCGATTGCTTCGCGGGCGCGTGGGTGCAGAACGCGTCCAGCGTTCCGGACGATCAGGGCGTGCCGTTCCTCAAGCCCGTCACCCGTCAGGAGATCGCCGACGCGATGAGTGCGGCCGCCGCCGTCGGGGACGACCACATCATGGAATCCGCGGGCGTGGAGGTCAACCCCGAGCGCTTCTCGCACGGCACGTCCGAGCAGCGTCAGCGCTGGTTCCAGACGGGCTACGAGCAGGGACCCACCGCCTGCGGAACCTTCGACGTGCCGGCCGACGAGCTGTAGCGGAGCGGATCAGCGCCGCTTGCGCCGCGCCGAACGTTTCTGCGCGGCCTCGCGTTCGGCCCTGGCTCGTTTCGCGGCGAGCTGAGCCCCGCGCGAGTTCGGCTTGAGCGTCGACTTCTTCGCGGGTTTCGGCTTCGCGAGGCGCGGCGGCGCCTCGGTCTCGCGCTCGCCGCCGTCGCTCGCTGCCGGACGAGAACTGCGCGCGGTGCGGCCCCGCATCACGCCGACGAGCTGCTGCACGTCGGGCGCGTCCCGCTCGACGCTCCAGGTCGCCCAGACGCTGCTGCCGGCGAGGATCGGCTCCCCGACGATCTCGACGAGGACGTGCTCGCGTTTCCGGGAGAGGTGCCGGGCGAGGGGCCGGGGGAGCAGGATCCCGCCGAGCCCGGAGGCCACGAGATCGAGCGCGGCCGCCGCACCGGCCGGCTTCCAGGCGGGATCCGCCCAGGGCTCCGGATCCGGCCACTCGGGAGCGTGGTCGGGGTGATCGAGCAGCCTCACGAGGCCGAGATCCGCCACATCGATGCGCCCCGCATCCGCGAGCTCGTGCTCGGTGGAGACGACAAGCGCGATCGCCTCCGTGTAGAGCCGCAGCGCGTGCCGGGTGCGGTCCGGACCCGAGCAGCCTGCCGGGTCGCGACCCGGTGCGACCCGCTCGAGCAGGACATCCACGGATGCGGCGTGCTTCGGGGTCGAGCCGAACGCGAGCGGGAGCGGAACGAGTTCGAGCGGATGCTCGGGTGCCGCCGCCTCCCATCGCGCCGCCCACTTGCTCGGCGCGATGCCCCTCGCGAAGCCGAGCCGCAGCACCTTGCGGAGGGGCTCCTCGGTTCCCGTCTCCGCGGGTTCCATCTCGCTCACAGCGGCACCTCCGCGTAGATCTCGTGCGTGTAGGGAAGTCGGGCGGAGGAGAGCGCGATCCGGTACTCGCCGCGCTCGGGTGCGCCGCGCAGCGGAGTGCCCTCTTCGAGATAGTGCGGGAGCGCGAGGGAACCGTGGCCCTGCGGCGGGAGCCCGCTCACCGGAACGACCCGCCACCAGGCCACCGCGTGGCCGTAGAGCGCGAGCACGCGCCCGACGGCGCGGGGCGCCTCCGATGCGATCGCGATCCCGACGTCGCCGTAGGTCATCACGCGGCCCGGCGGGATGCGCGCGACGACGCCGAGTACGGCGTCGACGAACTCTGGGCTGGGCACACCACCAGCCTACGGGCTCCCGGCGCCCCGGGATGGGGTCAGCCGAGCGAGGACACGCCGAGCAGCATCCCGATCGTGTACGTCACGGCGACGGCCACGCCTCCGAAGAGCAGCTGGCGCAGGGCGCCTGCCGCCCAGCTGCGGTTCGTGGTACGAGCCGCGAGCGCGCCCGCGAGCAGGAGGCCGACACCGCCGAAGGCGAGTCCCCACCACAGTGTTCCGAAGCCGAAGAGGAAGGGCAGGATCGGGATCAGCGCGCCGACGCCGAACGAGAGCAGGGACGAGAACGCCGCGACCCACGGAGAGGGGCGCTCCTCGGGGCTCAGGCCGAGCTCGTGCGCGAGGTGGACCTTGATCGCCTGCTCACCGTTCGTGTGCACCTGGCTCGCGGCGGTGCTGGCGATCCGCGGTTCCATCCCGAGGCGCTCGAACAGCAGAGAGAGCTCCGCCTGCTCGCCCTCGGGGTTGCGGCTGTGCGCCTCGCGCTCCACCCGAACCTCTGCGTCCAGCTGTTCGTTCGCGGTGCGCACCGACGTGAATTCCCCGAGCGCCATCGAGATGGCACCCGCGATGAGGCCGGAGACGCCGGTGATCGCGACGATGCCGGGAGACGCCCCGGCCGCGGCGATGCCCGCGATGAGGCCGACGTTCGACACGAGTCCGTCCATCGCACCGAACACCGTGGCCCGCAGCCAGCCGGACGAGACGTCCGCGTGACGGTGGTCGTAATCGTGGGGTCTCGCGATATCGAACTCGCTCATGATGCTCCTGCTCAGTGGTCGGCGACCCGCAACGTTAGCAAGTTTCGCGCGGGAGGGAGAAGCCCGGATCAGAGGTCGTTCGAGCGAGCATTCAAGTTCGACGTGCCGAACCCGCTCGGCGCGGGGACGGGCGAGCCGGCGGAGGGCGGTGTCCGACGAGGAGCGGCTCACAACGCCAGGATCCCGCCCTCCCATCGCGAGCGCAGCCAACGGTCGTGCGTGGCGATGACGAGCGATCCGTCGAAACCCCGCAGCGCCTCCTCGAGCTCCTCCACGAGGGTGAGCGAAAGATGGTTCGTCGGTTCGTCGAGCAGGAGGACGGGCGGCGGATCGGCGACGAGAGCCGCGAGCGCGAGACGACGGCGCTGGCCGACGCTGAGCTGCTCGACCGGGCGCTCCACGTCTCGACGGGCGAGAAGTCCGGTCGCCTCGAGCGGGCGGGCGTCGGCGATGTCCGGGCCGACGAGGCGACGGTAGACGTCGGCGGTGGAGCGCGCGGGGTCCGCGAACGAGACCTCCTGGGGCAGGTACCCGATCCGGGTCCCCGGGGCCCGCTCGATCTCACCGCTTCCCGGTTCGAGCAGTCCCGCGAGGATCTCCAGCAGAGTCGACTTCCCGGCGCCGTTCGGACCGGTCAGCATGACGCGTCCGCCGAGCACGAGTTCCAGCGAGGTCTCTGCGAGGCGTCCGACGAGCGCCACGCGGTCCGCGCGCAGCAGTGGAGACTCGGGTGAGGAACCCTCGCCGGCGGGTGCGGGTGCGGGTGCGGGTGCGGGTGCTTCGGGACGCGCGGGAACGTCGTTCGGCGCTCCGAATCCGCTGAAGCGGAGCGGCTCGGGCGGGCGTCTCACCCGCTCCCGCTCGAGCGCCTCGAGCCGCACGCGGGCGTTCCTCGCCCGCCGCGCGGTGACTCTCGCGTCCTTGTCGGCGTAGAACTTGCGCGTGATCTTCGCCTCGGATTTCGACTCGTGCTTGCGATTGACCTCCCGCGAGCCGACCTCGATCTCGTGAATGAGCGACGCCCGCTCCTCCGATTCGGCCGCGTAGCGCGCCCGCCACCGATCCACCTCGGCGCGCCTCGCCGCGCGGGCGGCGGAATAGCCCACGCCCCACACCCGGACTCCGAGCCCGGCGCCGGGGTCGTCGGTCTCGGCCCGCGCGAGGCCGGCGGGGCCGAAGCGTCCGGCATTCTGCTCGCTGTCCTCGTCGGAGGCGGCGTCCGGGAACGTGCTCGCCGGGACGGGCAGCGGATCCAGGTCCAGGATGCGCGTCGTGACCGCGTCGAGCAGGGCCCGGTCGTGACTCGCGACGATCACGATGCCCGGCCAGTCGAAGAGCACCCGTTCGAGGTAGGCGGCGGAGGCGTCGTCGAGGTGATTGGAGGGTTCGTCGAGCAGGAGCGTGTGCGGGGCCTCGAGCAGGAGCGCGGCGAGTGCGAGGCGCAGTCGTTGACCGCCCGAGAGCTCGCCGATCGGGGTGGCGGCCGAGATCCCGCCGAGCCCGAGTCCGGTGAGCGTCTCGCCGCGTCTGGCCTCGGCGGCCCAGGCGCCCGTTCGTTCGGCCGTCTCGAGCGCGACCGCGTAGGCGTCTGCGACGCTCTCGTCCGTAGGACGCTCGGAGAACAGTCCGCCCAGACGCTCGATCTCCGCGAGCGACTGGAGCGACGCGCGCTGAGCATCGTCGAGCACGCGGGCGATCGGTGCGCTCCCGGGGTAGGGGAGCTCCTGGGCGAGCAGGCCGACGCTCGCGGGGAGCACGACCGTGCCGTCGTCGGGGAGCAGTGAGCCGGAGAGGATCCGCAGCAGGGTGGATTTGCCGGTCCCGTT
>JAPSIU010000122.1 GCA_031178565.1 Leucobacter sp.
CTGGGAGAGTCGTCGAGCTCCACGTCGACGATCCAGCTGCGCTCGCCCCGGATCCTGCCGCCGCGGATGATGAACTGGTGCGCGGCGGCGGCGAGCTCGTCCGCGCGCAGGCCGAAGACGTCGAGGTTCACGTCGAGGCCGAGCACGACCGCGTTCTTCTCCATCACGTGCTCGACGGCCTGCATCTGATCCCGCAGGCGCGCGGCCTCCTCGTACCGCTGCTCGGCCGCGGCGTCGCGCATGGCCCGCTGCAGGGCGCGCAGGTGACCGGTGTCCCCTCCGCCGAGGAAGGAGACGAGCTCGTTGACCCGCGCTCGGTGCTCCTCGATCGTGGTCAGGTGGGAGCAGGGTCCGCTGCAGCGGCCGATCTGCCCCGCGAGGCAGGGCCGGCCGCTCGTCATCGCGCGCCGGTAGTCGGCGTCGTTGCAGGTGCGGATCGGGAAGGCCCGCTGCAGCAGGCCCGTGGTCTCGCGCAGCGCCCAGACCTTCGGGTAGGGCCCGAAGTACCTGGCCCCGCGGATCTTCTCGTTGCGGGTGATGATGAGCCGCGGCGCCTCTTCTCGGAGCGTCACCGCGAGGTACGGATAGCTCTTGTCGTCCTTGAACTGGACGTTGAAGGGCGGCTTGTACTCCGTGATCCACGTGTGCTCGAGCACGAGGGACTCGGTGTCGGTCGCCACGACGGTCCAGTCGACCTTCGCGGCGAGGGCCAGCATGCGGCGGGTGCGCGGCATGAGCGAGTGCAGGGGCTGGAAGTAGTTCGCGAGGCGCGCTCTGAGGTTCTTCGCCTTGCCGATGTACAGCACCCGTCCGTGCTTGTCGCTGAACCGGTAGACGCCGGGGCTCGTCGGAATCTCGCCCTGCGCGGGGCGGAACGACGCTCGGTTGTCGGTGTCCCGGCCGCCGAGCGCGGTCATGCCGAGGCCTTCGCCGCCTTCGCGGCCCGGCCGCCGAGCACCTCGGCGAGGAAGCGGCCGGTGTGGCTCTCCCGATTCTTCGCGACCTGCTCGGGGGTGCCCTCCGCGAGGATCATGCCGCCGCCCGAACCGCCCTCGGGGCCCAGATCGATCACCCAGTCGGCGCTGCGGATGACATCGAGGTTGTGCTCGATCGTGATGACCGTATTGCCCTTCTCGACGAGGCCGTTCAGCACGAGCAGCAGCTTGCGGACGTCCTCGAAGTGCAACCCCGTCGTCGGCTCGTCGAGCACGTAGATGCTGCGGCCGTTCGAGCGCTTCTGCAGCTCCGTCGCGAGCTTGACGCGCTGCGCCTCGCCGCCCGACAGGGTCGTGGCGCTCTGGCCGAGCCGCACGTACCCGAGGCCGACGTCGACGAGGGTCTTCATGTAGCGGTGGATCGAGCTGATCGGCTGGAAGAACTCCTCCGCCTCCGCGATGGGCATCTCGAGCACCTCCGAGATGTTCTTGCCCTTGTAGCGCACCTGCAGCGTCTCGCGGTTGTAGCGCGATCCGCCGCAGACCTCGCAGGCCACGTAGACGTCGGGCAGGAAGTTCATCTCGATCTTCAGCGTGCCGTCGCCCGAGCAGGCCTCGCAGCGGCCGCCCTTGACGTTGAAGCTGAAGCGCCCGGGCAGGTAGCCGCGGGTCTTGGCCTCGGGTGTCTCGGCGAAGAGGTTCCGGATCTTGTCGAAGACGCCCGTGTAGGTCGCCGGGTTCGAGCGCGGCGTACGGCCGATGGGCGCCTGATCGACGTGCACGACCTTGTCGAGGTGATCGAGGCCCGTGACGCGGGTGTGCTTGCCGGGAACGAGGCGCGCCCCGTTGAGCTGATTCGCGAGCACCCGGTAGAGGATGTCGTTGACAAGGGTCGATTTGCCCGAGCCGGAGACCCCCGTGACCGCCGTCATGACGCCGAGCGGGAAAGTGACGTCGACGTTCTTGAGGTTGTTGGAGCGCGCGCCGACGACGCGGAGCTCGCGCTTCCGGTCGCGCTTGCGGCGCCTCTTCGGGGTCTCGATGCTGCGACGCCCGGCGAGGTAGTCGCCCGTGATGGACTCGGTGTTCCGCAGCAGCTCGGCGTACTCCCCCGAGTGCACGACCGTTCCGCCCTCGACGCCCGCGCCGGGGCCGATGTCGACGATCCAGTCCGACGCCTCGATCGTCTCCTCGTCGTGCTCGACCACGATGAGCGTGTTGCCGAGGTCGCGCAGCTTCATGAGGGTCTCGATGAGGCGACGGTTGTCGCGCTGGTGCAGCCCGATGCTCGGCTCGTCGAGCACGTAGAGCACACCCGTCAGCCCCGAGCCGATCTGGGTGGCGAGACGGATGCGCTGCGCCTCTCCGCCGGAGAGCGTGCCCGCCGCGCGGGCGAGCGTCAGATAGCCGAGGCCGACCTCGATGAGGAAGTCGAAGCGGAGCCGGATCTCGCGCAGCACCTGGGCGGCGATCCTGGCCTCGCGCTCGGTGAGCCTGACCTCGTCGAAGAACCGCTTCGCGTCGAGCAGGCTGAACTCGGTCACTCCCGAGATCGACTCGTCGTTGACCGTGACCGCGAGCACCTCGGGCTTCAGCCGCTGTCCCTGGCAGGCGTGGCAGGGCACCTCGCGGAGGAACTCGGACCAGCGGTCGCGCTTCGCGTCGGACTCGGCCTCGGCGTACTGCCGTTCGATGAACGGGATGACACCCTCGAAGCCCGAGGAGTACTTCACCTCGCGTCCGAAACGGTTCTTCCAGCGGACGTTGACCTTGAAATTGTTGCCGTAGAGCACCGCCTCGCGGACATCGTCGTTCAGCTTCTCCCACGGGGTCTGCAGCGAGAAGTCGAGGTCGTGCGAGAGGCCGATGAGCAGTTTTTCGTAGTACTGGTAGAGGCTCCTGCCCTGGCTCGTCCAGGGGATGATGACCCCCTCGGCGATGGAGAGCTCGGGATCGCCGAGGACGAGGTCCTCATCGACGGACATGCTCGTGCCGAGGCCGGAGCACGTGGCGCAGGCGCCGAAGGGCGCGTTGAAGGAGAAGGTGCGCGGCTCGATCTCGGTGAGCTGGACCGGGTGCTGGTTCGGGCAGGACAGCTGCTCGGAGAACACCTGGGTGCGATCGTCGGCCTTCGCGTCGCGGTCGACGAAGTCGATGGTGACGAGTCCGCCCGCGAGCCGCAGCGCGGTCTCGAGCGAGTCGGTGAGGCGTCCGAGGCCGTCGGGGCTCGCGACGAGACGGTCCACGACGACCGAGATGTCGTGCTTGATCTGCTTCTTGAGCTTCGGCGGATCCGAGAGCTGGATCAGTTCGCCGTCGACGATGGCGCGCGAGTAGCCGCCCGCCGCGAGATCCTGGAAGAGATCGACGAACTCGCCCTTCTTCTTGCTGACCACGGGCGCGAGCACCTGGAAACGGGTCCGCTCCGGCAGCTCCATCAGGCGGTCGGCGATCTGCTGCACGGTCTGGGCAGCGATCCGCTCGCCGCAGACGGCGCAGTGGGGCACGCCGACCCGAGCCCAGAGCAGGCGCATGTAGTCGTAGATCTCGGTGATGGTGCCGACAGTGGAGCGCGGGTTGCGGTTGGTCGACTTCTGGTCGATCGAGACCGCCGGGCTCAGTCCCTCGATGAAGTCGACGTCGGGGCGGTCCACCTGGCCGAGGAACTGACGGGCGTAGGCGCTCAGGCTCTCCACGTAGCGGCGCTGCCCCTCCGCGAAGATCGTGTCGAAGGCGAGGCTCGATTTTCCGCTCCCGGAGAGCCCCGTGAAGACCACCATGGAGTCTCGCGGGATCGCGAGATCGACGTTCTGGAGGTTGTGCACTCGGGCACCTCGAACGCTGATGTGGCTGTGGGAGGCCGAGGAACGGATGGGCACGGGGCCGTGCTGGGCGGACCCGGAGCTGTGCTGGGTCGAAGCGGGGCTGTGCTGTGTGAGGCTGGGCGAAGTCACCGCTCCATCCTACGTCTTCGAAGCTCTGAATTCGAACATATGTGCGAGTGATTTCGCGGTCGGCGCACTTCCCGGTCGAGTGGCTTTCGGATACTATTGATGTAAGCACGCGAAAGGAATCGGGATGTCGATCGCACACCTGGCAGAAGAGGCCCCGCACACCCAACGCTCGACCGGGGCCCGGGATCGGGCCGCTCGGGACCGTCTGCGCGCGCTCGTGACGCAGATCGAGAGCGACAGCCTCGATGTGGCGGAGGATCTCCTCGCGGGCATCGTGGCCCATCAGCAGGCGGACACCCGCGGGCTCACAGCCGCCGAGCTGTCGGTGCTCGCGCGGTTGAACGTGTCCGAGGCGGAGCTTCTCGAACCCACCTCGCTGCCCGCGTCGACGAGGAGTCGACTCTGGGAGCGGCAGCTCGCCGCCCGCAGCGCGACGGTCGCGGAGGTCGCCGAGATGCTGGGAGTCACTCCGGCGCGCGTCCGTCAGCGCTGCGCCGCCGGCACGCTTCTGGCTCAGCGGCGCAGCGACGGCTGGCATCTGCCCCTCTTCCAGTTCCCCGACGACCGCGAGCTCCGGGGCTGGGCGGCGGTCGCGCAGGCTATTCCCCGCGGAACGCCCCTCCTGCTCGCGGAGCGAGTGCTCACCTCGCCCGCGATGCGCCTCCGGGTCGAGGGCGAGGAGCTCGCGCCGTTCGAGTGGCTCGCTCAGGGAGGGGATCCTGCAGTCGCCGCGGCCGCGGTCGACGACGCGTTGAACCGGCTGCCGTGAGCGAATACCTGCCGGAACCCGACCCGGCGCGCTTCCCCTCGCTCGACGGAGATCCGCGCTGGGTGCGGGAGGTACCCGTCGCAGCGCTCATCGCCCGGATCTTCCGCGCGAGCGGCGCGCATCCGGTCGAGTGGCACGAGTTCAGATCGTTCGGTCCGCTCGACGGCCGCTTCGATCCCCACCCGCCGCCGGTCGGGGAGCACGCCGGGGTCGGCGTCATGTACGGCGTTCTCGAGGCCTCCCCCGAGGATCTCGCCCAGCGCCCGACGGGCGCCGTCGACGGTCCGTTCGCCGCCGCGCTGCTCGAGGTGTTCCAGGCGCAGCGGATGATCCGACTCGATGCCGGCGCCCCGACGCTCGCGGCGTTCGAGGCCGCGAGGCCGCTTCGCCTGCTCGACCTGTCCGACAGCGACTGGGTCACGGTGGCGGGCGGCAACTCCGCGATCTCGTCCGGAGAGCGCGCGCGTTCACGGCTGTGGGCGCGGACGATCGCCGAGCGGTACCCCGAGCTGGACGGTGTCGTCTCGGCCTCGTCGATCGTGCCGACCGCGCGAGTCGTGGCGCTCTGGGCGCGTGCCGCCGATGCGCTCCCGGAGCACCCGACGGCGCTCCTTCGACTGTATCGGGACGAGTTCCTCGGCGTCATCGACGCGATCGCGGAGCGCTACGGGTACACGCTGCTCTGATGAGGCCGCCCGTTCCGTTCGAGCCGGGCGGCGCGTACGCTGATCGTATGGCTCTTTCATTCGACTTCATCGGCATCGTCACTCGGGATCTCGCGGCCTCGCTCGCGTTCTACCGCGCGCTGGGCGTGGATGTGCCGCCCGGGCAGGATGATGCGCCGCACGTCGAGGTGAGGCTCCCCGGCGGGATGAAGCTCGCCTGGGACAGCGTCGAGACCGTCCGCGGTTTCCGCCCGGGCTACGAACTCCCGGAGGGCGAGAACCGCATCGGCTTCGCGTTTCAGGCGGAGAGTCCCGAGGAAGTGGATCGCGTCTACTCCGAGCTCACCGCTGGCGACGGCGCGGTGGCGCACACCGCGCCGTGGGACGCGCCGTGGGGCCAGCGCTACGCGACGGTCCTCGATCCCGACGGGAACTCCATCGATCTCTATGCGCCGCTGAGCGGCGACGGGGCGTCGCCCGCGGCGAACTGAGCCGGGGCGGTCGCCCGACCCCTTACAGGTGCCCCGCGGCGTCCATGCTGCGCAGCTCTCGCTTCAGATCGGCGACCTCGTCGCGCAAGCGGGCCGCGAGCTCGAACTTGAGTTCCTCCGCGGCCAGGAGCATCTGCTGGGTGAGATCCGCGATGAGCTCCTCGAGTTTGGTCGCACCCTCCTCCGCGATCGCACCCGCCCGCGCCGCGGCCTTGCCCTTCGCGCGCTGCGGCGAGCCGCCCTTGCGCTGGGAGTGAGCCCCCGCTCGGGAGAGCACGTTCTCCGTGTCGGCCGCCTCGCGCGCGAGCATCGCGGTGATGTCGCCGATCTTCTTGCGCAGGGGCTGCGGATCCAGTCCGCGCTCGGTGTTGTAGGCGATCTGGATCTCGCGACGGCGATTCGTCTCGTCGATGGCCTCGCGCATCGACCGCGTGACGGTGTCGGCGTACATGTGGACCTGCCCGGAGACGTTGCGGGCCGCCCGCCCGATCGTCTGGATCAGGGACGTGCTCGAGCGTAGGAACCCTTCCTTGTCGGCGTCGAGGATCGCGACGAGGGAGACCTCGGGGAGATCGAGACCCTCTCTGAGCAGGTTGATGCCGACGAGCACGTCGAAGACGCCGGCGCGAAGCTCCGTGAGCAGTTCGACGCGGCGGAGGGTGTCGACATCGGAGTGGAGGTAGCGGACACGCACGCCGGCCTCCTCCATGAAGGTCGTGAGCTGCTCCGCCATCTTCTTCGTGAGTGTGGTGACGAGCACCCGCTCGTCGCGCTCGGTGCGCTTGCGCACCTCTTCGAGGAGGTCGTCGATCTGGCCCTTGCTCGGCTTCACCACGATCTCGGGGTCGATGAGCCCGGTGGGACGGATGATCTGCTCGACCACGCCGTCGGCTCGCTCCAGTTCGTACTTGCCCGGGGTCGCCGAGAGGTAGACCGTCTGCCCCACCCGATCCTTGAACTCGCCGAACTTGAGCGGCCGGTTGTCGAGCGCGCTCGGCAGACGGAAGCCGTGATCGACGAGCGTCCGTTTGCGCGACGCGTCCCCCTCGTACATCGCGCCGATCTGCGGCACGGTGACGTGCGACTCGTCGATGACCACCAGGAAGTCATCGGGGAAGTAGTCGAGCAGGCAGTGCGGGGCCTCCCCCGGCTGTCGGCCGTCGATGTGGCGCGAGTAGTTCTCGATGCCGGAGCAGAAGCCGATCTGCTCCATCATCTCGAGGTCGAACGTGGTGCGCATGCGCAGCCGCTGCTCCTCGACGAGCTTGTTCTGCTGTTTGAGCTCCCGGGTGCGCTGGTCGAGCTCTTCCGCGATCGTCCCCATCGCCCGGTTCATGACGTTCCGGCTCGCGACGTAGTGGGAGCCGGGGAACACCGAGACGCTCTCGACCTGCTTGATGACCTCTCCCGTCACGGGGTGGAGGTAGTAGAGCGCCTCGATCTCGTCCCCGAAGAACTCGATCCGGATCGCGAGCTCCTCGTACATGGGGATGATCTCGACCGTGTCGCCGCGCACCCGGAAGTTGCCGCGCACGAACTCGATGTCGTTGCGCTGGTACTGCATGTCGACGAAGCGTCGCAGGAGCACGTCTCGATCCAGCGTGTCGCCGACCACGAGCGGCACCATCGCCTCGTAGTACTCCTCGGGCTTGCCGAGGCCGTAGATGCAGGAGACGGTGGAGACAACGACGACGTCGCGGCGGCTGAGCAGCGCGTTTGTGGTCGAGTGCCGGAGGCGCTCCACCTCGGCGTTGACCGAGGAGTCCTTCTCGATGAAGGTGTCGGTCTGCGGAACGTAGGCCTCCGGCTGGTAGTAGTCGTAGTACGACACGAAGTACTCGACGGCGTTGTTCGGCATGAGTTCCCGGAACTCGTTGGCGAGCTGCGCGGCGAGCGTCTTGTTGTGGGCGAGGATCAGGGTCGGACGCTGCACCGCCTCGACCAGCCAGGCCGTCGTGGCGGAC
>JAPSIU010000480.1 GCA_031178565.1 Leucobacter sp.
CGGGAGAAGGCCCGCGAGATCCCGTCGGCCCAGCTCAGCGAGCTGGAGGCGTGCGAGCTCTCGACGATGTCGTGCTCCGACTCGGACCGCTGCGGGTAGCCCGCGAGCCCGCCGCGGAGGCGCAGCCGGCTGAAGTCCTTCCGGCCGGTGAGGATCTTGTGGACGTAGCTCTGATGTCCGGTGTCGAAGACGATCGGATCCCGAGGCGAGTCGAACACCCGGTGCAGCGCGATCGTCAGTTCGACGACGCCCAGGTTCGGGCCGAGGTGCCCGCCGGTCTTCGCGACCTCGGAGATCAGGAACTCCCGGATCTCCGCGGCGAGCTTCCTGCACTCCTCGGTGGTGAGGGCGTCGAGATCCCGCGGGCCGTCGATTCGATCCAGGATCGCCACCCGTCAACCTCCGCTCCCGCCCCGGTCGGTGCGACCAGGGCATCGCTCCAGTCTACTCGCAGGACATACGACGGAGGGTCCGAGCGCGTGAGCGCCCGGACCCTCCGATGCGAGGCTCTCCCGTCAGACGAGCGAGCGCAGCACGTACTGCAGGATCCCGCCGTTGCGGTAGTAGTCGGCCTCGCCCGGGGTGTCGATGCGCACGACGGCGTCGAAGGCGACCTGCGTGCCGTCGGCCTTCGTGGCCGTGACCGCGACGGTCCTCGGGGTGACGCCCTCGTTCAGCGCGGTGACGCCCTGGATGTCGAAGGTCTCGGTGCCGTCGAGGCCGAGGTCGTCGGCGCTCTGCCCCTGCGGGAACTGCAGCGGGAGGACACCCATGCCGATGAGGTTCGAGCGGTGGATCCGCTCGAAGCTCTCGGTGATGACCGCCTTGACGCCCAGCAGGCGCGTGCCCTTCGCGGCCCAGTCGCGGGAGGATCCCGAACCGTACTCCTTGCCGCCCAGCACGACGAGCGGGATGCCCGCCGCCTGATAGTTCTGCGAGGCGTCGTAGATGGTGGACTGCGGGCCGCCCTCCTGCGTGAAGTCCCGGGTGAACCCGCCCTCCACGCCCTTGCCGCCGTTCTCGCCCGCGAGCAGCTGGTTGCGCAGGCGGATGTTCGCGAAGGTGCCGCGGATCATGACCTCGTGGTTGCCGCGGCGGGATCCGTAGGTGTTGAAGTCCTTCGGAGCGATGCCGTTGGCGACGAGGTACTGCCCCGCGGGCGTCTCCGCCTTGAAGCTGCCGGCGGGGCTGATGTGGTCGGTCGTGACCGAGTCCCCGAGCTTCGCGAGCACGCGGGCGCCGGAGATGTCGGAGACCGGCTCCGGTTCGACCGACATTCCTTCGAAGTAGGGCGCCTTGCGCACGTAGGTCGACTTCTCGTCCCACTCGAATGTATTGCCGGTCGGGGTGGGCAGCGAGGTCCAGTGCTCGTCTCCGTCGAACACGGTCGCGTACTTCGAGTTGAACATGCCGGAGTCGATCGACGCGTCGGCGATCTGCTGCACCTCGACCGCGTCGGGCCAGATATCGCGCAGGTAGACGTCGGCGCCGCTCGGATCCTGGCCGAGGGGCTCGTTCTCGAAGTCGAAGTCCATCGTGCCGGCCAGCGAGTATGCGACGACCAGCGGAGGGCTCGCGAGGTAGTTCATCTTGATGTCGGGGTTGATGCGCCCCTCGAAGTTGCGGTTGCCCGAGAGCACCGCCGTGACCGCGAGGTCGTTCTCGTTGACGGCCTCCGAGATCTCCTCGTTCAGCGGACCCGAGTTGCCGATGCAGGTCATGCAGCCGTAGCCGACGAGGTAGAAGCCGAGCGCCTCGAGATCGTGGCGCAGACCCGACTTCTCGTAGTAGTCGGTGACGACCTTGGAACCCGGGGCGAGCGTCGTCTTGACCCACGGCTTCGCCTTCAGGCCCTTGGCGACGGCGTTGCGGGCGAGGACGCCGGCGGCGAGCATCGACACAC
>JAPSIU010000123.1 GCA_031178565.1 Leucobacter sp.
CCCAACGCGTGGGACGGCTACCTCGTCGCCCTGTCCTGCGAGGCCGGCGTCAAGGCGCTGCACGGGGGCGGTATCGTTCCCGTCGAGGCGCCCGCGCGCCCCGCCTTCTACGCCTGACCCGCTCACCTCACGCAAAGGAGCCCCCATGGTCCGCATCGCCCTCGACCCGACGCCGTACAACGGAACGGTGCACCTGCTCGACTTCCCGGACCTCGTCGCGAGACTCGGCTACGAGTACCTGCAGCTGACGCCGAACCCCGACTTCGGGCGCCACTTCCACTACCCGAAGGTCGACGGCGACATGATCGCGAAGCTGAAGAAGCGGGCCAAGGACGCGGGGGTGACGATCACCTCCGTGCTGCCGGTGCAGCGCTTCGGAGGCCCCGAGGAGCACCAGGTGCAGGCGGCCGTCTTCAACACGACTCGCTACATCGAGATCGCGGCCGAGCTCGAGGCCCCGATCGTCAACACCGAGTTCTCGGGGCGCCCCGAGTGCGAGGAGGAGTCGGAGTTCGCCTTCTACCGGTCGATGGAGGCGCTGATCCCGGTGCTCGAGCGCGAGGGCGTGAGGCTCAACTTCGATCCGCACCCCGATGACTTCGTCGAGGACGGTCTCGAGGCCTGGCGGATCATTCGGGGGCTGAACACCGATCGGGTCGGCTTCGTCTACGTCGGCGCGCACACCTTCCACTACGGGGATCGCGCGGCCTCGCTGCTGCCCGAGATCGGCGAACGGCTCGGGGCCGTCTACGTGTCCGACAGCTTCGACCACACCCGCTCGAACGCACTGCGCTACATCACCAACCCGCCGGGCAATGCCGTGCGCGTGCACCAGCACCTCGCGATCGGCGACGGCGACGTCGACTGGAGCGAGCTGTTCACCACGCTCAAGCAGACGGGCTACCTCGACCGCGAGGACGCGCTCATCGTGTCGAACGTGTTCGCCGAGGACGAGCGGGCCGACGAGGTGTCGCGATTCCAGCTCGCGAAGGTCGGAGAGCTGATCGCCGCGGCCCGATCGAGGGGCTGAGCGGAGCGCCGACCCGTTACGCGTCATTTGTCAACATGTAACGACATTGTTAAGATGCGTGGAGCGCTCCACAGCAAGCGTGGCGCGCCGCTCGGACGAAGGAGTTCAGATGTCCCAGGGAACGGCAGACGCCGGTAAACAGACGCTCCCGCCGCTCACCGCCGGGCCGCACAAGAAGCGACTCGGTCTTGTCGCCGTGATCGCGACGTTCGGCGGCCTGCTCTTCGGCTACGACACCGGTGTCGCCAACGGCGCCGAGCGTCCGATGCAGGCCGAGCTCGGCCTCGACGACCTGCAGCTCGGCTTCGTCATCAGTTCGCTCGTCTTCGCGGCGGCGTTCGGCGCCATGATCGGCGGATGGCTCGCCGACCGGATCGGCCGTCGTCCCACCATCATCGTCCTGGCGATCCTGTTCTTCGTCGGCACCATGTTCGTCATCTTCTCGCCCGGCAGCGGCGTCTTCGGCGAGTTCTCGCCGCTCGGCTACGGCGTGCTGATCTTCGGGCGCATCATGCTCGGCCTCGCGGTGGGAGGAGCCTCGTCGGTGGTGCCGGTGTATCTCGCCGAGATGGCTCCGTTCGAGATCCGGGGCTCGCTCGCGGGCCGCAACGAGCTCATGATCGTGGTCGGCCAGCTCGCCGCGTTCGTGGTCAACGCCATCATCGCGGCGATGTTCGGACATCACGACGGCGTGTGGCGCTACATGTTCGCCATCTGCGCGCTGCCGGCGATCGTGCTCTTCTTCGGCATGCTGCGCATGCCCGAGTCGCCGCGCTGGCTGCTCGAGAAGGGCCGCGAGTCGGATGCGCGTGCGGTGCTCCTGACCATCCGCTCGAAGGATCGAGCCGAGGCCGAGCTCGAGGACATCGAGCGGGTCGCCGAGGAGGAGCGACTGATGGGGCAGCGCGAGGTCGGCTTCAAAGCCGTGCTGACGAACAAGAATCTGCTCGTCATCCTGCTCATCGCCTGCGGGATCGGCATCGCTCAGCAGTTCACCGGCATCAACGCGATCATGTACTACGGGCAGCGGATGCTGGCCGAGTCGGGATTCAGCGAGGACATGATCGGCTGGGTCAACATCGCCCCCGGGGTGATCGCCGTGATCGGCGGTGTCATCGCGGTGAATCTGATGGACCGCATCAACCGGCGCACCAACTTCCTGCTGGGCTACGGTCTGGTCGCCGTCTCGCACATCCTCATCGCGCTCGGCATGATGTTCGTGTTCCCCGAGGGCAATGCGGCCCGCCCGTGGGCGTTCCTGGTGCTGGTGATGATCATGGTGGGATCGATGCAGACCTTCCTGAACATCTGCACCTGGGTCTACCTCTCGGAGATCTTCCCCCTGCGCATGCGCGGGATCGGAACGGGCGCGGCGATCTTCGTGCTCTGGATGGCCAACGGCGCGCTCGCCCTGTCGGTGCCCGCGATCGTCGGAGCGGTGGGGATGGGACTGTTCGCGCTGTTCGCGGTCGTCAACATCATCTCGTTCCTGTTCTTCTGGAAGTTCGTGCCCGAGACTCGCGGGCGCACCCTCGAGCAGCTCGATGAGGACGTCACCACGGGCGCCATCCGTCTGCCCGCGGCGAGGAAGTAGTCGTGAGGATAGGCCTCGTCGGATTCGGCGTCGGCGGGCGGTTGTTCCACCTGCCCTACATCCAGGCGGCCGACGAGTGGGAGCTTGCCGGGGTCGTGACGCGTTCGCCCGAGCGGCGGGCGGAGCTCGAGGCGGAGGCGCCGGGCGTGCCGGCATTCGATTCGCTCGACGCGCTGATCGACGCCGGGGTCGACGCCGTCGTGCTCACCACGCCTCCCGCGACGCGTCGCGAGCTCGTGCTGCGGGCGCTCGCGCGGGGCGTGCACGTGGTCGCCGACAAGCCGTTCGCGCCCGACGCGGAGACGGCGCGCGAGCTCATCGCCGCGGCGGACCGCGCCGACCGCACGCTCACGGTCTTCCACAACCGGCGCTGGGACACCGACCTCGTCACGCTGCGCGGGGTGCTCGAATCAGGTCGGCTCGGCCCGATCTGGCGGGCGGACTTCGCGCTCGAGCAGGACGACCGGACCGTGCTCGGCCAGGGGCCGAACGAGGGGCTGCTGCGCGACCTCGGGGCGCACGTCGTCGATCAGCTCGCGCAGCTCTTCGGACCGGTCTCCCGGGTGGACGCGCACCTCGACCGGCCGGGCGCGGTCGACGTCGGTTTCGCCCTGGGCCTGCACCACGCGAACGGCGTCTACAGCTCCGTGACCGCGAGCAAGGCCGCTCGGCGCGAGGACCGCCGCATGGTCGTCTACGGCGCCGAGGGATCGTACGAGTCGCACATGAGCGACGTCCAGGTCGATCAGCTGCTCGCGGGCCTCCGCCCGACGACGGACCGCGCGGTCTGGGGCGTCGAGCAGGAGGAGCACTGGGGTGCGCTGTCGGTCGGCGAGGGGCGGATCCCGGTCCCGTCGGCGCGCGGCGACTACACAGAGTTCTATCGCGACCTGCACCGCGCGATCGCCGAGGGGGTCGAGCCGGCGGTGCGCCTCGACGAGGCGCTGCACACCGTCGAGGTGCTCGACGCCGCCCGGAGGAGCGCCGACACCGGGACGCGCGCCGACGTCGTGTGAGGCAGGCGCCGAACGGGGTGGCGTGCATGAGCGCGCGGGGCCGGGCCGGAGAGGCAGCCTGGCCCCCGCATCACTCGGGCGGCGACGCCTCCAGAGCGGCGTCGGCGTCGCGCAGCACCTTCGCCGCGACCTCGAGGCCCTCGATGCGGCCGAGCGCGACGTCCTCGTGCTCGATGTTGACCCACATGCCGGGATCCACCTCGCGCAGCGCACGCAGGAACTCCGTCCAGAACGCGGTGTCGTGGCCCTTGCCGAGCGCGACGAAGTCCCACGCCGACTGCTTCGGCCACTCGTTGGCCCACTCGTCGCCGCCGAGGTTGGTGCGGGGCTCGTCCGGCGAGAGACGGCGGAAGGAGTTGTCGAGCACGCCGTTGATCGCCGCCCACTCGGGGTTCACCCGCACGTCCTTCGCCGCGGCGTGGAACACGAGCTCGCCGAGGTGGCGCACCACGGCGACCGGATCCATCTGCTGCCAGAACAGGTGCGAGGCGTCGAGCTCCACGCCCACGTGAGTCGCTCCGGTGAGGTCGATGAGCTTGTGCACGTCGGCCGAGTTGAAGACGAGGTTCTGCGGGTGGAGCTCGAGGGCGACCTTCACCCCATGGTCGGCGGCGAAGCGGTCGATCCCGCGCCAGAACCTCGCCGCGATATCCCACTGGTAGTCGAGCACGTCGAGAGCCGCCGAGTTCCAGGCGTTGACCACCCAGTTGACGACGGTCGCGCCCGGCTCGCCGCCGGGCAGGCCCGACATGGTGACGACGCGATCCTGCCCGAGGCGCTCGGCCAACCGGATCGAGCGCCGCACGTCCGCGGCGTGCACCTCCCCGATCGCGGGCTTCGGGTGGAGCGGGTTGCCGTTGCAGTTGAGGCCCGCGATCCCGACCCCCGTCCCCTCGAACAGACCGAGGAAGTCGTCGCGCGCGGCGTCGGAGACGAGGATCTCGTCGTACGTCGGGATGTGCAGGGCGGGGAGGAAGCCGCCCGAGTTCAGTTCGATGCCGGTGAGGCCGAGGTCGCGGACGACCTGGATCGCCTCGGGGAGGCTGCGGTCGTGCAGGATCGCGTTGTAGACGCCGAGTTTCATGCGGTGCTCGCTTTCGTGGGTGACGGTACGACATCGAATCCACGTCTGACGATCAGGATCCCGAGAACCTGATCGTCGGACGCTGAATCGGTGTGGTCAGGTGAGGGAGGGAATCGCGACGGTCGCCCCGCCCCGCGCCGCCGACTCGGCGACCGCGGCGAGGAACTCCATGTTGTGCACCCCGTCGTCGAAGGTCTTGCAGCGCGGCAGCGAGTCGGCCTCCGGGACGCCCGCGACCTCCTCGAGGAACGCGCGGGCCTGGTGCACGAAGAGGTCGTTCTGGCCGACGCCGACGCCGGGGGCGTCCATGGCCCAGCCGCCCGCGAAGTGCGGGTGCGCCGGGCCGAGCTGCACCGTGCGGTAGCCGGCGGTGGCGTCGTCCTCCGACCCGTCTGCGTCGTGCAGGACCAGCTGCACCTCGCCCGGGTGGCGCTGATCCCAGCGGGCCGCCCCGTTCGAACCGAAGACCTCGAAGAGCAGCGAGGTCGGGTGACCTGCGGCGACGCGCGAGACCTCGAGTGCTCCGACGCCGTGCTCGAACTTCGCCGAGAACGCCGCGTAGTCGTCGTTCTCGACGGGGACCATCTCGTCGCTCACGTTGCCGCGGGTGTGGCCGACGACGGCTCCGAGCGGCATCGGGCGCTCCGTGATCGAGGTGTGGAAACGGCCGCCCGAGACCTCCCGCGCAGTGCCGCAGATGTACTCGGCGATGTAGCTCAGGTGACTGCCGACGTCACCCAGGGCGCCGGATCCCGCCGGGCCGCTGTAGCGCCAGCTCATCGGGGCATCGGGACGGCAGCCGTAGTCGGCCCAGTACCGGCCGGAGAAGTGCAGGATGTCACCGAGCCTGCCGTCGTCGATCAACCTCCGTATGAAGGTGATGCCGGGCGCGCGCAGGAAGCTGAAGCCGATGCGTGCGATGGAGCCCCGCGCCGCCGCGTCGCGCGCCGCGTCCGCCATCGCTCGGGCATCCTCGATCGTGTCGCTGAGCGGCTTCTCGCAGAGCACGTGCTTGCCCGCGGCGAGCAGGCCCTCGACGATCTCCCGGTGCAGCGAGTTGGCGACGACCACGCTGACGACGTCGATGTCGTCGGCCGCGGCGATATCCCGCCAGTCGGCGTCGTGCCGCTCGAAGCCGAAACGGGCCGCGGTTTCGCGGCCGAGCGGCTCGTAGACGTCGCCGATCGAGACGAGCCGGATCTCGGGAAGCGTCGGTGCGTAGAGCGTGGGGGCTGCGCGGTATGCGGCGGCGTGAGCCTTGCCGGCCATGCCGGCGCCGATGACGGCGACGCCGAGTGATTCGGTCATGGGGATCCTTTCGGGGAGGGCGGCGATTCGCGGAGCGGGCGCGAGGGGCGCCGACGTGCGGGTGGCATTGGAGCGCTCCAAGTGAAGATCACGCTAATCTCGTTGATATGTTCTGTCAATACGCGTCGGAAAGATCGGTCCAGGCCGATCGCCTCCGCTTCGGCGGTGACGGATCCGGTGTGTCCCCGGGCGGCGCCTGGGGAAGGGTGATGCTGTGATGAAGAAAGCGCCCACCATCTACGACGTGGCGGAGCGCGCGGGTGTCTCGAAGTCTCTCGTCTCGCTGGTACTGCGCGGCTCTCCGCGCGTGAGCGAGGAGAAACGAGAGGCGGTGCTCGCCGCGGTCACCGCGCTCGACTACACTCCCAGCCGCCTCGCCGCCGGTCTCGCGGGCTCCCGGACCCGCAGCGTCGGCGTGGTGATCGACGAGTTCGAGAACCTGTGGTTCGCGCCGGCTCTCGAGGGGCTGCGCGCCGCGCTCGCCGAGGGTGGCTACAGCCTCAGCGTCGCCGATACCGCTCTCAATCAGCATTTGGGGCTCGATCCCGTGGAGGTGTTCCGCTCGCTGCGCGTCGACGGCCTCGTGCTCGCCGGCGAGGTGTCGGATGAGGCGGCCGGCCGCCTGACGGTGCCCGCGGTGATCCTCGGCACGCGGGCGCTCCGCGCCCCGAGGGCCGCGATCGTCTCAAGCGACGAGGTCGCGGGCGGTCGGATCGCAACGGCGCACCTCGCCGACCTCGGTCACCGCGACATCGTATGCGTCTCCGCGCCCGGTGCGAGTGCCGAGGCGCGTGAGGCGGGCTACCTCGCCGAGATGGGCGAGCGCGGGCTGACGCCGCGCGTGCTGCGCGCGGAGCGGACGAGCGAAGCCGCGGCGCGCACCGTCGCCGCGCACGAGATCTTCGCGGAGTCTGGTCGGGATCGACCCACGGCTGTGTTCGCGGTGAACGACCCCATGGCCGTCGGCGTGATCGGCGCCGTGCGCGAGTGCGGGTTCGCCGTGCCCCGCGACGTCTCGGTCGTGGGCTACGACGATTCGCCGCTCGCGGCGTACGAGCTCGTATCGCTCACCAGCGTGAGCGGCGACCCGCGGGAGCTTGGCGAGGCAGCCGGGCGGGCGCTCGTGACGATGATCGAGGATTCCGCCGATCCCGAACCCGCGCGACTCACCCCCCGCCTCGTCGTGCGCGCTTCGACGGACCGACCGCAGCCGGCCTGAACGCTCCTCCCCGCCGCGAGCCGCGCCGTCTTGCCTCATGTCAATAGGTCCGGGAGTGATTGGTGCTTGCCTCACGTAAATGGTCCGTGTAGCTCAGGCTGCGGGGCGAGTGCCTTGGGTGCGGGCTGCGGCGAGGTCGACGAGCTGCTGCTGGATGCGGAGGATGCGGCGGGTGATCGCCGCCGGGTTCAGCTTGGCATGCTCGGCTTCGAGCGCGGCGTGGGCGGCGGTGTCCAGCACGCCGGCGTCGAGGAGCCGCTGGTAGGGGGTGCGCGGGGCGTCGTAGACGCGCTTCTTCCGTCCCGAGCTGGTGTGTGTCCAGCCGGTGGCTTTCACGCAGGGCAGCAGGTGGTTCTTGCGCTTCATGACGAGGCCGTGTAGTTCGTTCAGCAGCCGTAGCTCGTGGTCGGTCTCGTAGCGGTAGCGGAACGCATGCCGTCTCACCCAGTCGCCGTTGCGCTGCTCGACGTGGGCGTTGT
>JAPSIU010000481.1 GCA_031178565.1 Leucobacter sp.
CGTGCTGCTCTTCATCGACAACATCTTCCGCTTCACGCAGGCCGGATCCGAGGTCTCGACGCTGCTGGGCCGCATGCCTTCCGCCGTGGGTTACCAGCCGAACCTCGCTGACGAGATGGGCGTGCTCCAGGAGCGCATCACCTCGACCCGTGGCCACTCGATCACCTCGCTGCAGGCGATCTACGTGCCCGCCGACGACTACACCGACCCGGCGCCCGCGACGACCTTCGCCCACCTCGACGCGACGACGGAGCTCTCGCGCGAGATCGCGTCGAAGGGTCTGTACCCGGCGATCGACCCGCTGACCTCGACGTCGCGGATCATGGACCCCCGCTACCTGGGCGAGGACCACTACCGCGTCGCCACGACGGTCAAGCAGATCCTGCAGAAGAACAAGGAGCTCCAGGAGATCATCGCGATCCTCGGTGTCGACGAGCTCTCCGAGGAAGACAAGATCACCGTCTCCCGCGCACGTCGCATCCAGCAGTTCCTCTCGCAGAACACCTACATGGCGAAGAAGTTCACGGGTGTCGAGGGTTCGACCGTCCCCCTCAAGGAGACGATCGAGTCGTTCGACGCGATCGCCCGCGGCGACTTCGACCACGTCGCCGAGCAGGCCTTCTTCAACGTCGGCCCGATCTCGGACGTCGAGGAGAACTGGGCTCGCATCCAGAAGGAGAACGGCTGAGCATGGCCACCCTCAACGTGAGTGTCGTCTCGGCCGACCAGGAAGTCTGGTCGGGCGAGGCGGACATGGTGGTGGCGCGTACCGTCGAAGGCGAGATCGGCATCCTGCCGGGGCACGAGCCGCTGCTCGCGATCCTCGCGGGCGGTGAAGTGCGAGTGACCCTCGCCGGCGGTGAGAAGATCACGGCGAACGCCGAGGAGGGTTTCCTCTCCGTGCAGTCGAACGTCGTGCAAGTGGTCGCCTCGCGCGCCGCGCTCGTCTAGGGGAAGCGGATGCCGGGGGAGCAGCCGATCGACCGCCAGTTCGGTGACCTGAGTGTCACCCAGCTCATCGTCATGGCCGGGTTGCCGGGCGCGGGCAAGTCCACGATCGGTGAGATCCTCGGCGCCCGGCTCGGCGCCACGGTCGTCTCGGTCGATCCGATCGAATCGGCGATCCTGAAGGCCGGTATCGCGGCCGACCAGCCCACCGGTCTCGCCGCGTACCTCGTCGCCGAGGAGATCGCGAAGAAGGAGCTCGAGTCGGGCCGCACGGTCATCGTCGACGCTGTCAACGCGGCGGAGGCGGCGCGCCTGCAATGGCGCGACCTCGCCGAACGCTCCGACGTACGACTCCGGGTGATCGAGGTCGTCTGCTCCGACGAGGCGCTGCACCGCGGGCGCCTCGAGAAGCGGGAGCGCCGCCTGCCGCACCTTGAGGAGACGACGTGGCGGGCCGTCGAGCAGAGTCTCGAGGGGTACGCCCCATGGACCGGCCCGTCGTCGGCGCTGCCTCGGGTGACCATCGACAGCATCGAGTCGCTCGGCACGAACGTCGACGCTGCGCTCGCGTTCATCGCCTCGTAGATGCTGGTTCTGCTGCCACCGTCGGAGACCAAGCGCGACGGGGGCGAGGGTGCGCCGCTCGATCTCGCTGCGTTGTCGCATCCGACGCTCCTCGCGCAGCGATCCATGCTCGTCGACGGGTTGATCGCGCTGAGCGAGGATGCCACGGCCGCCATGCGCGCCCTGAAGCTCGGACCTCGTGGCGAGGCCGAAGTGGAACGCAACCGCAGGCTCCATGATTCGCCGACGATGGCGGCGCTCGATCGCTATACGGGCGTGCTCTTCGACGCGCTCGATTTCACGCGCCTCGAACCGGCCGCGCGCGCGTTCGCCGCGGAGAGCGTGGTGGTGCACTCAGCGCTGTTCGGTTTCGTAGGCG
>JAPSIU010000482.1 GCA_031178565.1 Leucobacter sp.
CGTCCCCTTGACTGCGACCACCGGTGCGACGGCGACGATCAACGCGAGCAGCAGGGCCGAGACGGCGGCGCCGACGACCAGGGCGACCGTCGAGCCGATCGGGACGAAGATCAGCGCCACCATCGGGCCAGCGAGCGCGACCGTGGCGAGCAGCCGCAGGCTCGGCGACAGCCGCTCCAGGTAGAGCCTGCGTGCGTCTGCGCCGGTGTTCTGCATTAGCCTCATGGGGTGACCGATTCCGTTGATGTCCCCATTATCGCGTCTGTGATACCCGGCTACGCCCACCCCGGCGACGCCGGCGCGGATCTCGTGGCGGCCGAGGCGGTACATCTGGCTCCCGGTGAGCGGGCGCTCGTGGCGACCGGGGTGCGCATCGCCTTGCCGGAGGGCTACGCCGCATTCGTCGTGCCGCGGAGCGGGCTCGCAGCCAAGCACGGGATATCGATCGTGAACTCCCCGGGAACGGTGGATGCGGGTTACCGCGGTGAGATCAAGGTGAGCCTGATCAACACCGACACGCGCCACGCGTACGATGTGGCGGTCGGCGACCGCATCGCTCAGCTCATCGTCACGCCGGTCGCGCGCGCCGAGTTCATCCCGGTCGACGAACTCCCCGAGAGCGTTCGCGGCGAGGGCGGCTTCGGATCCACCGGCTATCAGGCAGGGAAGAACAATGACTGACAACACCCCCAACGCACCGAAGGCCGCCCCGGTGAACCGGGCGACGGATGGCCCGTTCGACGATTCCGAGGCGAACCCGGTCCGCCCGTACATCGACCTCGGTGGCATCAAGATCCTCCCGCGGGAGGGACTGAATCTGCGCCTCGAGGTCGAAGAGCAGACCAAGCGCATCGTGGCGGTCGGGCTCGACTACGCCGACTCGTCGCTTCAGGTCCAGCCGTTCGCGGCGCCGCGGTCCGGAGGCCTGTGGGATGAGACGCGCGTGCAGTTGCGCGATCAGGTCCGCTCCCAGGGTGGTCGTGTCGAAGAGCGCGACGGCCCACTGGGCAAGGAGCTGCTGGCCGAGGTGCCGGCGCCGGCGAACGAGGGTTCCGGCCTCCGGCTCGCGCGCTTCATCGGCATCGACGGTCCGCGCTGGTTTCTGCGAGGCGTGATCGGCGGAGCCGCCGCATCGGACCCCGCTGCCGCGGAGAGGATCGAGGACCTGTTCCGATCGATCGTCGTCGTCCGCGGCGGTTCCCCGATGCCGCCGCGCGACCTCATCCCGCTGAAGATGCCGGCCACGCCGGGTTCGGCGTGACCGCGCCGGAGCCGAGCGCGCCGGAGCCGAGCGCCGAGCGGGAGCAGAGCGCGCCCGAGATCTTCGGTGCCGCACTCGGGGGAGCCGCGCGACGCGCCGGCCTCGACCCCAAGGGCGAGGCCGCTACTCACACGGTGGTGTGGTCGGCGATGGGCGGATGGCGCGGCATCCTCGAGTCGGTTCTCCCGAGCCTCGCGTTCGTGGTCCTGTTCACGATCAAACCCGAGCCGCTCACCCTCGCTCTCGGAGTCTCCGTCGGTCTCGCCGCGGTGTTCACCGTCGTTCGTCTCCTGCAGAAGTCTCCGCCGTCTGCCGCCCTCGGCGGCCTGTTGGCCGCGGGAGCAGCCGCTGGCCTTGCGCTGTGGACGGGGCGCGGGCAGGACAATTTCATCCCCGGGTTCCTCACCAACGCACTCTACGGCTCCGCGCTGCTGATCTCGGCGCTCATCGGATGGTCGCTCATCGGCCTCGCCGCCGGCTTCCTGATGGGGGAGGGGACCGCGTGGCGTCGCGATCGACGCAAGCGACGCGCGTTCTTCTGGCTGGGCATCGCGTGGGCCGGGTTGTTCTTCGCACGACTCGCCGTGCAGTTGCCGCTGTACTTCGCCGTGACGTTCTCGGCGAAG
>JAPSIU010000124.1 GCA_031178565.1 Leucobacter sp.
TGATGTCGCGGGCGGACCTCGTCATCACGGCCGAGGGAGCGATCGACTTCCAGACCCCGCGCGGCAAGGTTCCCGCCGAGGTCGCCATGCGGGCGCAGATCGCGGGAGTTCCGGTGCTCGGGATCGCCGGCTCGCTCGGCCAGGGCGCCCCAGCGGTGCACGACATCGGCATCGGCGCGATCGCCTCGATCCTGACGGTGCCCATGCCGCTCGAACGCGCCGTGGAGCAGGGTGAGGAGCTGCTGCGCGACGCCGCGGAGCGGAGCATGCGGATCATGCTGCTGGGATCCGCGCTCTCGGCGAGGGCCGTTGCGAACGAGGGGGCCTACGCGCGGAGCTGACGCCGTGCCGAGCCCGGCGGCCTTGATCCTGCACCTGATAGTGCAGTATCATGCACTCATGGGAATGGATGCCGAAACGCTGGCCGCGGCGATCGGATCGCGGGTGCGGCATGAGCGGACCGAGCGCGGTTGGACGCTGGATCGGCTCGCCGAGTCCGCCGGTGTGAGCCGCCGAATGGTCGTCAACGTCGAGCAGGGAGCGGTGAATCCGAGTATCGGCACCCTCTTGCGCCTCAGCGACGCGCTGGGCGTGGGGCTCCCCGCGCTGGTCGAGCCTCCCCGGCCCGAACGAGCGAGGCTCACGCGTTCGGGCCAGGGAGTGGCGCTGTGGAACGGCCCGGCCGGCGGGCGAGGTCTGCTGGTCGCGAGCACGGAGCCGCCCGACGTGATCGAACTGTGGGACTGGACCCTCGCTCCTGGCGAGGATCACTCGAGCGAGGCGCACGCTCCGGGCACGCGCGAACTGCTCCAGGTGCACGAGGGCGCACTCGTCATCACGGTCGCCGATGAGTCGTTCACCCTCGCCCCCGGAGACGCGCTGGCCTTCGCCGGGGACGAGATCCACGCCTACGCCAACCCCGGTGAGGCCCTCACCCGATTCTCGCTCACCGTCTACGAGCCCGGAGTCGGCGTCGGACACCGAATGGAGACCTCGCATGCCTGATCAGTCGTCCGCCGCGGGTGCCCTCGACGCCGTGCTCCGCGTGGCCCGCGTGGCCCCCGAGGTCTTCGAACTGCGCCCCGACTACCGCGTGATGCTGGTCGCCGTCGAGGGGATCGAGCCGGGCCCGAGCGACCGGGCGAGCGAGGAGCTGCTCGTCGCCGCGGAGGCCTCGGCGGTGCGGGCGCTCGCGGAGCGGCCCGTCACCGAGCTGCCGCACGTCGCAGCCTGGAGGGAGGCGTATCGCTCGTTCGGCGCGAAGCCGCAGCGGACGCGGAACAGCATCGAGGCGCTCATGCGCCGCGCGGCTTCGGGCCTGCCGCGGGTCAATCGGCTCACCGACGTCTACAACGCGATCTCCGTGCTGCACCGAGTGCCGCTCGGCGGCGAGGATCTTGCCCGGTACCGGGGCGCTCCGCGCCTGATGCGGGCCACGGGGGAGGAGCCGTTCGACACGATCGACGACGGGAGCCCCGTGATCGAGCATCCCGAACCCGGCGAGGTAGTGTGGTGCGACGACGCGGGGGTGACCTGCCGGCGCTGGAACTGGCGCCAGGGGCGTCGTACCGCGCTCACGGAGGATACGACGACCGCGGTGTTCATCCTCGACGCACTCGAGCCGATGGGCGACGACGCCCTGCGCGCGGCCTCCGACGAACTCGCCGCAGCACTTCGGCGGCTCGGATCCGACGTCGCACTCGCCGCACGACTGATCGGCGCACCGTGAACGGGCGGCGCACGAGCACGGGCATCCCGCCCTGGTCGATGGCGGTCGCGGCGATGCTCGCCATACAGCTCTCCAATGCCCTGTCGGTGAGCGTCATCGAGCAGGTCGGCGCGGCCGGGACGGCGTGGCTGCGCATGTGCTTCGGAGTGATCTTCCTGTGGGTGATCGCCCGGCCGGCGATCCGCTCCCTCCGCCGCAAGGATCTCCCGGCGCTGCTCGCGCTCGGCGTGGTGACCGGGTTCATGACGACGTTCTTCCTCGCCGCCGTCGAACGGATCCCGCTCGGTACCGCGGTCGCGATCGAGTTCCTCGGCCCGCTGACCGTGGCGGGCCTGATGAGCAAGCACCGGAGGGCGCTCGTGTGGCCGCTGCTCGCCCTGGTCGGCGTCGTACTGCTCACCGAGCCCTGGCACGGGGACATCGACCTCGCGGGCGTCGGATTCGCTCTGGCCGCGGGTGCGTGCTGGGGGCTGTACAACCTGCTCACCCAGCACGTCGGCGACCGCTTTTCCGGCATCAGCGGACTCTCGCTCACGATCCCGATCTCCGCGGTCGCCATCCTGCCGATCGGGCTGCCGCAGGTCATCGGCGGCGACGTCGCCTGGTGGGTGCTGCCCGCGGCCGCGGGCATCGCGTTGATCACACCCGTGATCGCGTTCGGGCTGGAGATGCTCGCCCTGCGCCGGATGACGCACACGGCGTTCGGCACGCTGCTCTCCATCGAGCCCGCCTTCGGCATCCTCATCGGCCTGCTCGTACTCGCCCAGACGCCGACGCCCGTGCAACTGCTCGGCATCGCCATCGTGATCGTCGCGGGTGCAGCGGCGCAGCGCGGAGGTTCCCGCGCCCTCGATCCCTCCCCGGATCCCGAGCCATCCCCACCACTGAAGGAGTCGGCGTGACCGAGAAACCCAGGTACAGTTCGACGTTCATCTTCGAGACGAAGCAACTCGACGACGAGTTCCACCGGATCGACGGCGAGATCGCGGAGCGCGCTCGGAGGATCCCCGGTTTCCTCAGGGAGGAGGCGTGGCACAACGAGGAGACGGGTCTGCACGCGGAGGTGTACTACTGGTCGAACCTGGAGGCCCTGCGCGAACTGGTCGGCATGGACACGCACGGGCTTGCGAAGCGCCGCCACGGGGAGTGGCTCGGAGAGTACCGAGTCGTCATCTCGGAGGTGCAGTCGGTGTACGGCAATCCGACGCTCGGCCTCGATCACGTCCCGACCGACGAGGCGAACCCGACCGGCAAGACGAAGGAGTAGAGCATCATGTTCACCGGACTCAGCGCATTCCCCCTCACGCCGCTCGCTGACGACGCACTCGACGAGCGGGCCTTCATCGGCCTGATCGAGAGGCTCGCGGGATCCGGCGTCGACTCGATCACCGCGCTCGGCTCGACCGGCTCATACGCCTACCTCACCGCCGAGGAGCGCGCCCACGTGGCCCGCCTCGCCGTGGCCTCCGCCGGCACGACGCCGGTCTTCGTCGGGGTCGGGGCACTGCGCACTTCGCAGGTGCTGACGAACGTCCGCAACGCCGAGGACGCCGGCGCCCGGGGCGTACTGCTCGCGCCGATGACGTATCAGCCCCTGACCGAGGACGACGTGTTCGAGCTGTTCCGCGCGGTGTGCGACCGCACGGACCTGCCGGTGATCGTCTACGACAACCCCGGGACGACGCACTTCACCTTCACGACGGAGCTGTACGGACGGATCGCCGAGCTGCCGGGAATCGCATCGATCAAGATTCCGGGCGTCCCCTCGGATCCTCCGGCCGCGCGAGCGCGGATCGACGAGATCCGCGCGGCGATCCCGGAGCGCGTCACGGTCGGCGTCTCCGGTGACGCGTTCGCGGCGGCGGGATTGAACGCGGGCTGCGACGCCTGGTACTCGGTGATCGGAGGCACGCTTCCGGAGCCCGCCCTGCGGATCACGCGCGCCGTCGCGGCGGGTCGGGGAGCGGAGGCGACCGCGGAGTCCGAGCGGCTCGCACTGCTGTGGGGGTTGTTCGCGGAGTTCGGCGGCAGCCTCCGCGTGGTCGCGGCGATCGCGGAGCACCTCGGTCTGGCGCCGGAGCGCTGTCTGCCGCTCCCGATCCGGGGCCTGAACGGAGAGCAGCGATCCCGCGTCGCCGAGGTGGTCCGTGAGCTCGGCCTCGACGAGTAGCGAGGAGCACGCCCCGGCCTCGAACGGCGGATCGGTGTGGGCGCTGGCCCGGTACGTGTTCGCGGCGACCCTGGTGCGCAGCGCCGACGGGGGCGCGGTCGTCGCGATCGTGCTCCTCGCGCACGCCTCGGGGCTCCCGCCGTGGCTGTCCGGTCTGCTCGGGGCGTCGATCACCGCACCCCACCTGCTCGGGCCGTTCATCGCCAGGCGACTCGATACCGCGAGGGACGGGCGGATCGTGATCGCGTGCTCCGCGGTGGCGCACGGAGTGCTCCTCGGGGTCGCGGCCCTGATGCTCCCGGTCGCGTGGCCGGTGTGGCCCGCGCTGCTGCTGTGCGCGTCAGGGCTGTTCGGGCCGATGCTCACCGGCGGGATCAGCAGCCGTCTCCCGTCCATCGCGGGCCCGTCGCAGCGGAGCCAGCGCCGCGCCCAGAGCTGGGACGTCGCCAGCTACGGCATCAGCGGCACACTCGGTCCCGCCGCAGTCGCCTGGATCGCCGCGGCCACCGGCCCCCTCGCGGCCGCGCTCGTGCTCGCCGCCGCGGCAATGGTCGGCGCGGGCGCGGTGCTCGCGCTCCCCGCACAGGCGCCGGTGGCCGATGCCTCGGCCGTGCCCTCGCCGATCAGGACGCTGCGGCAGATCTGGCGCTCCGGACCGCTGCGCCGCACGCTCGCACTCACCGTCACGGTCGCCTTCTCCGTCGCGGCCCTCCCCATCTACGCCGTCGCGATCGCTCCTCAGCTGGGGGATCCGGCGCTCGCGGGCACCCTCGTCGCGGGGTACGGCGTGGGGAGTCTCGTCGGCTCGGCGCTCCTGATGGTGTGGCCGCTGCGAGGGGACGCCGACCGCGCGACGCTCCTGCTCGCGGCCGTCGTCGCGCTGGCTCTCGCGCTCGTGATCCCGATGCCCTCCCTCGCGACTGCGCTCGCGGCGTTCGCCATCGCCGGGATCGCGAACTCCCTGTTCTTCGCCGCCACACTCGCCTCGCGCAGCGAGTACGCCCCGCCCGAGTCGCGCGGGCAGGTCTTCATCTGGGTCGGCGCGCTCAAGATCGCGGCGGGATCCGCCGGCACGGCGACCGCCGGGGCCCTCATCGCGGGTACGACTTGGGTGCCGGTAGCCGCCGTCGCGGGAGCGTGCGCGGGGGCGGCGCTCCTCGGCGTGCTCGACCGGGCGCGCGCCTCGCGGGCATGACGCGCGCGCCTCGCGGGCATGATCATCGCGCGCCTCGCGGACCTGACCGCCGAGGGCCTCGCCCCGCCCGCCGCCCAGGAGTACCGTTGAAGCATGTGCCGCAGCATTCACACCCTTCACAACTTCGAGCCCGAGGCGACTCCCGACGAGGTGCACGCCGCCGCCCTGCAGTACGTTCGCAAGATCGCGGGAACCACCAAGCCGTCGAAGGCGAACAGCGCCGCGTTCGATCGTGCGGTCGAGGAGGTCGCGCAGGCCACCCGCCGGCTGCTCGACGATCTCGTCGCCGCCACGCCGCCGAAGAACCGAGAGGCCGAGGCCGCGAAGAAGCGGGAGCGCGCCATCGCGTCCGGTCGGTACGACCGGTGAGCGAGGCCGGGGTCTAGCCGAGCCGCCGCGCTCGGCGGATTCAGGCCGGGCCGGCGGTCGCGCGTGCGGCGCGCGCGACGAGGCGCTCGAGGGGCCCGCGGCCGAAGCAGGCCGACCAGAGGACCGCGCCGCTCAGCAGGGCGATGCTCGACCAGCCCCACGCGGCCTCCGCGGTATCGCCGAGCGGGTTGATGATGCAGGCGAGGGTGATGATGTGGATGCTGTAGGCGGTCAGCGGCATGGATCCCAGCGCCGCGAGGGGGAGCAGGAGCCGGCGAAGCGGCTGGGCGAGGAGCAGGGACAGGCCGACGATCGCGACGGCGAGGCCTCCGGATCCGAGAACCTCCGCGGTTCCTCCGGAGTGCGGCTCGACCAGGAAGAACGCCTCCGCCATTCGCTCCAGCGGCATCTGCTCCGCGAGGAGCTCGGCGTAGGGGGTGCCCGGAGGCTCCGCTCCGACGGCGGGGCCGGTCGGGGAGATGACGGAGTCGCGCTCGGGTACCGGGCTCGCGAGCGCGCCGAGCCCGTACCCAGCGACGGAAAGTGCGATCCCGGCCACCAGGCAGCACGCGGCGGTGCGGCGCCGGTCGAGGCGCATGCGTCCGAGCGCCATCCCGCCGAGCAGGAAGGTCATCCACACCGTGAGCGGGTAGGCGCCGAACAGGGCGAAGTCGAGGCCGGGACCCGACGCCCCGAGGCTCACGGCGTAGAGCCCGGCGAGCAGCGGGGGACCGAGCACGGCGAGCAGACTGGCCGCGAGGAGCAGCCGCGCGGGTGGCCAGCGCAGGAAGGGCAGCGCCGCGATGTAGAGCAGCCCGTACACGGTCAGGATCACGGCGACTCCGGTGTTGAGGATCTCGAGCGCGAGGCCGGCGGCGAAGATCGCCGATCCGCGCCCCACGAGCCCGAGCCGGATGCGGCCGACGCTGTGCGGGGAGGGTGGCTCGGTTCGGCCGCTCAGGATCGCGATGGAGACGCCCGCGAGGACCGCGAAGAGGATCGACGAGCGTCCGTGGACGACCGCGCCCCAGGTCTCCGGGCGGAAGAGGTCGAGGGTCTCGGGAGCATCCAGGTGCGCACCCATCATCCCGAGGATCGCGAGACCGCGCGCGATGTCGAGTCCCATGATCCGAGGCGGGCGTCCGAAGTCGCGGAACCAGGCGAGAGGCGGCACACCGCGATCCTATCCGGCTGCGTGCACGGCGCCCTGGTCCGCGCCGGGGCTCGCTCACAGGGAAGAATCAGCTACGCCGTGACCGTTTTGTAATCTAGAAGCATGGCCAGGAGACACTTCCCCGCACTGCCCGACAGCGTTCAGGCGCTCGTGATCGCGGGTCTCGACCGCGAGATCTCCGCTCACGAGCGGAGGATCAGGCGGCTCGGCGGGGATCTCGAAGCGCTCGCGGTCGCCCAGAACGACCTGGGCTGGGTGCGACGCCTCCGAGACCGCTTCGCCGCCGAGAGGCGCGCTCACGACGAGGAGACGCAGCACACCGAGGCCCGGCTCACGCGCTGAGGCTCGGCTCACGCGCTGAGGCGGAATCCCTGTCCCTGCAGGATCAGGGCGAGCACACGACGGTCCTCGCGGTGCATGACTCCCTCGACGAACCTCCGGAGGGCGTGATCGAGGGGGACGACTCCCGCGCTGCCGACGACCTTCTGCAGGATCGCGACGAGAGTGCGGGGCGCGAGCACCGATTCCTCGAGGCCGGGCCGGCCGTCGATCCCGCGCTCGGTGCTCACGAAGTCCGCGAAGCCCTCGCCGTGGGATCCCGCGAACACCTGCTGGCTGATGAAGGCGGCTCTTGCGACGCGCTGCAGCTCGTCGGCGGAGAGCTCCGTCGGGAGTTCCCCGCGGCCGTCCACGACGGCGGCGGTCGCGAGCAGCGCGTTCTCCTCGGGGAACTCGTCGTAGCTGCGACCCGTATCCGGGTAGTGGACGCGGTAGCTGTTCGCGCCGAAGCGGTTGACGAGTTCCGCACTGAGTCGGTCGAGCCCGCGGTAGCGGTGCGGCGTCTGCTCGTTCGCCGTCGCCAGGATCGCGAAGCCCGGGGCGATGGTGACGGGTCGGCCGGCGTCCTCTTGCACGTTGAGCGTGTCCCCGGGCCGCAGCTGCAGGATCCGGTTGAGCCGCTTCAGGAACTCCGGCGGCATCGCGTTCAGCTCGTCGAGGATCACGGGCCTGCCCTCGGTCATGGC
>JAPSIU010000125.1 GCA_031178565.1 Leucobacter sp.
TAGGGATCTTGGAAGACCATCTGGACGGTTTTCGCTCGAGCCCGTCGGGCCGCGCTGCCGCGGGCCGGGCGGCTCCAGTCCTCTCCGCCGACCGAGACGGAGCCGGAGTCCGCACGCTCCAAACCGCAGATGATACGCGCGGTCGTGGACTTCCCCGAGCCCGACTCCCCCACGATCCCGAGCGACTCGCCCGCTCCGAGCTCGAAGCCGACGCCGTCCACGGCGACGAGCGTCTCGCGCCCGCCGCCGCGCGGGCTGCGCACGCGGAAGGTCTTTCTGAGCCCCCGCACCTCGAGCAGCGGGGACGACACCGGCTGTCCGGGCGACTCGACGGATACCGGCCCCGCCGCAGGCCGCGGGTCGGGGGCCGGGCCCGGCTCGGCACCGGGTGCGTCGCCCAGCGCCGCGGACATCAGCACCCGCGTGTACTCCTCGCGCGCGTCCCGTCGCATCGACTCGGCGCGCAGCGTCTCGATCGTCCGGCCCTGCTGCATCACCGCGACCCGGTCGCAGACGGCTCCGGCGAGGGCGAGGTCGTGCGTGATGAAGAGCATCGAGAGCTCGCGGTGCTGCCGCAGCTCGCCGATCACGGCCATCACCTCCTCCTGCGTCGTCACGTCGAGGGCAGTGGTGATCTCGTCGGCGAGCAGGATCTGCGGATCCATCGCGAGCGTCGCTGCGATCATCACGCGCTGCAGGAGGCCGCCCGAGAGCTCCGCGGGCCGCTGCCGGAGCCGCCGAGCTGGATCGGGGATCCCGACCTCGTCGAGCAGTTCGAGCGCGCGGCGCTCGGCCGCATCGGGCTTCACTCCGCCGACCGTGATCTGCGCCTCCGCGAGGAAGTCGCCGATGGTGCGGAGCGGATTGAGGTGCGCTCGCGGCGTCTGGAAGATCATGCCGATGCGGTGCGCCCGCAGCTCGCGCAGCTCCCTCGCCCCCATTCCCGCGATATCGCGGCCGAGGATCCGGATCGCGCCCCCGGTCTCGAATCCCTCGGGCAGCAGGCCGGCGACCGCGCGAACCGAGAGCGTCTTCCCGGAACCCGACTCGCCGACGAGACCCACCGCCTCCCCCGGGCCGACGGCGAGGGTGCAGTCGTGCACGAGCGTGCGACCCGGAGCGTCGATCCTGAGCGTGTCGAGTTCGAGCACGGGCGCGGCGGAGCCGGCGGTCGGCGGCGCACCGGAGGGCGCGGGTCGTTGCGCGGTCATCGTTCCTTCTCCTCTGCCCAGATGGTGACGCGGGCGCCGATGATGCTCACCGAGAGCACGGTCAGGACGACGAGCAGCGCGGGGTACAGGGACTGCTCGGGCGCGCCGGCGAGGATGCCCGCCTGACCGCTCGCGATCATCGAGCCCCAGTCGGCGCTCGGGGGCTGCTCTCCGAGGCCCAGGAACGAGATCGCGGCGAGGTCGAGCATCGAGTAGCCGAATCCGATCGCCATCTGCGCGGCGATCACGGGAACGAGCGCCGGAACGAGATGCCTGAAGCAGATCGCGAGGCTCGATACGCCCTGGACGCGGAGCGCAGCGATGTACGGCTTCCCGAGTTCTCGCGACGCCGCGGTCTGCGTCAGCCGAGCCACGACCGGGATGTACGCGATCGAGAGCGCCACGACGGGGGCGACGAGGCCCTTGCCGAACATCGCGACCGCGAGCACGGCGAGCACGAGCCCCGGGATCGCGAAGATCACGTCGACCACGCGGGCGATCGCGCCGCGCAGCACCCCGCCGAACCAGGCCGCGAGGATGGCGAGGGCGGACCCGGTGATCGTGGAGAGCATCACCACGAGGACGGGGGCGACCACACTCGCACGTGCCCCGACGAGCACTCGCGACAGGATGTCGCGGCCGACGTCGTCCGTGCCGAGGGGGTGCTCCGGGGTCGCGATCCCGTTCACGTCGCCGAGATAGAGCTCCGTCGGGTCGTGAGGCGCGATCCACGGGCCGAGGACCGCCACGAGCGCGATGGCGCCGAAGACGGCCAGCGCGATCCGGAACATCCAATCCTTCTCGGCGACGATCCGCACCGCCTGCGGCGTGCGACCGGACGCGATCTGCGCGACGCTCATGCCGACCTCCCCGCCGACACGCTGTCGGGATCGATGAGGGCGCTGAGCAGGTCCGCGACCGCGTTCAGCACCACGAATATCGTGACGAGCAGCAGTGACACGAGCTGCACGACCGGCAGGTCCTTGCGCGCCGCGGCCTCGGTG
Organism: Leucobacter sp.; assembly: GCA_031178565.1. Lineage (GTDB taxonomy): Bacteria > Actinomycetota > Actinomycetes > Actinomycetales > Microbacteriaceae > Leucobacter. The sequence goes on from JAPSIU010000125.1 coordinate 2,216, forward strand.
AGCAGCGATCCGATGCCGCCGAGGCCGAAGGCCTGCTCGGCGATCGCCGACGCCGCGAAGAGACCTGCGACGGTGGTGCCGGAGATCGCGAGGATCTGCGGTGCGGCGTTGCGGAGCACGTGCGCGCGGAAGATCCGGCCGCTCGGGATCCCGCGCACCCTCGCGGTGTCGACGTGCTCGGAGTGCAGCTGCGCGACGAGCGAACTCCGCGTGATCCTGCTGATGTAAGCGATGAACAGCACCGAGAGCGAGACCGCGGGCAGGATGAGGTGCCACAGCCGGTCCCAGCCGCTCGATCCCTCGCCGAACACCGGGAACCATCCCAGGCTCTTCGCGAAGATCCAGATGAGCAGGATCGCGACCACGAAGGTCGGGAGCGCCATCCCGAGGGCCGTGGCGATCGATACCGCACGGTCGACGAGCGGGCCGCGGGTCGCGGCGAGAATCCCCGAACCGACGCCGAACACGAGGATGATCGCGATGGTGAGCAGCACGAGCTGGAACGTGATCCCGAAGCGGGGAGCCACGAGATCGAGCACGTCGGTCTTGTAGACGAAGGAGCGACCGAAGTCTCCCGTGAACACTCCCCCGAGCCACTGCAGGTAGCGGGACCAGATCGGGTCGTCGAGGTGGTACTCCGCGCGGATCCGCTCGACCAGCTCGGGCGTGGGCTTCGCTCCCCCGGCGAGGGCCGCGATCGGATCCCCGGGAGTGAGGAGGAGGGCCGAGAAGATGACGACGCTCGAGAGGAAGAGGGTCAGCAGGAGGCCGCCCAGCCGTCCCAGCAGGGTGCGCATCAGCAGTCCGTTCACAGCGTCACCCCGTCCACCGTGTCGTGCCGTTCACCGTCGTACAGCTCATCGCTTCGTTTCCGCTCTTCCCGGCCCCGGATCTCACTTCGCGCCGAGGCGAAGCCCCCAGGGGCTGCTGTACATCGCGACCGATGTGACGGCCCCGGTCAGCTCGTCCGACAGATACGTCAGCTGGTAGGAGCCCGCCAGCGTGACCTGCAGCAGATCGGGGGCGAAGATCTCCTGAGCCGCCACGAACTCCTCCGCTGCGGTCTGCGCGTCGGTCGCCGTCCGCGCGGCCTGGAGGTGCGCCGTGACCTCCTCGTTCGCGTAGCCGCTCCAGTTGAAGACGCCGCCCTCGTCCGGAGGGAGCACGAACAGCGAGGGGTATCCGATCACACCCGGCGTCTCGAGGTAGCCCTGGGTCGCGACGAAGTCGACCCCCTCGCGCGCGCTCGGCTCGTAGAACATGGCGCCGAAGTCGGAGGGCTGCTTCTCGTCGATCTCGATGTCGAGGCCGATCTGCTCGCCGGCGCTCTGCACGATGGCGGCGGTCTGCTGGAACTCCTTCGCTCCCGCCGGCACCGCGATGACGAGCGGGCGACTCAGGTCCTCGTCGCTCTCCTCGACCAGTTGCTTCGCGAGCTCCAGGTCGACCTTCGGCTCCTCGAGGGCGTCGTAGCCGGCCTGGTAGATCTCGCGCGCCTCCGTCTGGTTGAAGGTGAACGGCGGGACGATCGTCTTCTGCACCTCGCCGAGGCCGTTGAGCACAGTGTCTATGTATTTCTCGCGGTCGATCGCGAGACTCAGCGCGCGCCGGATATTCGGATCGGCCGCGGGCCCCTCCGATGCCACGGGTCCGAAGCTGTACGACGCCGTCGACGGTCCGAGGATCAGTGTGCCGGCGCCGTCCCCCTCGAACGCGCCGCGGGATCCCGGGGGCACGTTGTACGCCCCGTCGATCTCCCCCTCCGTGAGGGCGGTCGCGAGGGTGGAGCCGTCGGTCACGAAGACGTACCGCAGCGTCTCCACGAGCGGTGCGCCGTCCCAGTAGTCCTCGTTCGCCGTCGTGACGATCTCGCTGCCGGGCTTCCATCCTCCGGCCTCGAGCTTGTACGGTCCGGTGCACATGAGCCCGCCCTCGGATGTGCCGAGCGCGGGGCCGGCCTGCTCGCCGTAGGCCTTGCTGATCACCGCTCCGGCGCCGCCGGCGATCGCGTCCCGGAACGTCGTATCCGGAGCGTTGAACCGCACCGTGACCTGATGCTCGCCGGTCTTCTCGATGCTGGAGATCAGCACGAACGCCGCGTACCACTGCGACGCGGGGTTCTGGTTGCGCTGCAGGCTGTAGACCACGTCGTCGGCCGTGAGCGGCGTGCCGTCCCAGAACGTCACGTCGTCGCGGATGTCGATCACGAACGTCACGGGATCGACCCATTCCGCGCTCGTGGCGACGCCCGGCTCGATGGAGAAGTCGGGCTGCAGCCGCAGCAGGTTGTCGCAGAGGTTCGGGATGATCACGGTCGCCGAAGCGCCGGGATCGAGGGTCGCCGGCTCTCCCTCGACGACCGACCACGTGACCTCCTCGACGGCGCTCTCCGCGGGCGGCAGCGAGGTCACGAGCCGATCCTCGCTCACGGCCTCCTTCGCCCCCGCCGATCCGCCGTCGCGAGGCGCGCAGGCCGTAGCGGCCAGCAGCACCGCGCCGCCGAGCGCGAGCGCCGAGAGCACTCGGCTGCGCCTCCGTTGTGCGTGTGTCATGGTTCCGTCCTTTCGGATCCGTGCGGCTCTCGGATCGTCCATGATCCGATTCCCGCCCATCTTAATGCAACACCGTTGTACATCACTGTTGCATTTTGGTTTCGAGTCGTTATGCTGAGGCCATGCCCAGGGACATCGACCGCGAGGAACGCCTCACCGCCATCGCCGAGGCCACGATCCGCGTCGCGCGCGCCTCGGGCGCCCACGCGGTGACCATCCGCGCGGTCGCGCGCGAAATGGGCGGATCCACCACGCTGGTCACGAACTATCTGCCCTCGCGCGCGGCCCTCATCCTGAACGTGCTCGACCGCGCCCGGGACCGCTGGCGCGACGAGTATCTCGAGGCCGCTCGGGATCTCGGCCCGGCCGAACGCTTCGAGGCGCTGGTATCCCGCGGATCCGAACCCGACGAGAGCGAACCCGTGCTGCGCGCGCTGATCCTCGAGATCGTCGCGAACGCCGAAGTCGAGCCCGCCCTGCGCGACGCCCTGCACCGCGAGTCCGAGGCCTACCGCGCCGTGCTGCGCGAGGCGGCGCTCGAGGCCGGCTATATCGAGCCGGAGCTCGCCGCGGATCTCGGATACCTCGTGCTGCGCGGCCTGTACTTCGCGAACGCCGAGGATCCCGAGTACTGGGCCCCCGCACGCATGCACGAGGTCGCGATGGCGGCGCTCCGAGCGCTCCCGCGCGCCGCGGAGGCCGCGGGCACCGCACGCCCTCCGTCGCACCGCACGCCGCACCCCCATCAGAGCACCGCGTAGACCCGGATGCAGACCTGGCTCTCGCCGCGCTCGCCCACCCCGTCCCGAGCCAGGCCGATGAACTGGTGCTCGGCGAGCCACCGGTGCTGCGGCGCGTCCGTCTGGAATACGGGGGCCGTGCGGAAGTAGAGGCCCGGGTCGTCCTCCGCGACCGCCTCGCCGCGATCCATCCGCGCGAGGACCTCGTCGCTCGCGCGGAAGTATCCCCGGTTCAGCACGTCGACCGCCGAGCCGTCATCGGCGCGGATCAGATAGCGGGCCTCGAGCTGCGCCGTGCCGGATCGCTCCACGGCCCAGTCGCCGCCGCCCGGGAGGACCTCGCCGGAGAACCGCGGACCCGAGACCGTGCCGCCGGTGATGGGGGTGAACGTGAGGATCTCGTCGGGCCCGCGGCCGACGCGGACGTCGGGCGCGACCGTCGCTCGAATCTCGAAGACGTACTCGAGACGGGGGTCGATGTGGTTCACGCGAGTGCTCCTTCCAGCACGGAGACGGTGAGGCTCAGGCCATCCGGCCCGCCGACGACGACGAACTGCTCGTTGACCCGGGTCTCCTCCCCCTCGCTCCAGGGGTCGCGGCCCGTTCCCGGCTGCGGGAGGAACTCGGGGTAGTCGCTGCTCGACAGGTGCAGACGCAGCCGATGACCGGCAGCGAGGCGATAGCCGACCTGGCCGAGGTCGATGTCGAGGGTCTCGGCACGCGTCGCGTCACGCAGCTGCTGCTGCCCCCGCGCGATGCGCAGCGCCCGGCCGTCGGGAGCCACGTCGAGCAGGCGCACGAAGCAGTCGAGCACGGGACCGGTCGAGCGCACGCGGAGCCGGGCCGAGACCGGGCCCGCGAGATCGAGCGGCGCGAGGACCGGTGCGGAACTGAACACGAGCACGTCCGCCCGCCCGCCGATGGGCGCCTCGTCGGGCGCGTGCAGCAGATAGGAGAACGCATCGGGCGCGCTCGACGGCACGAGATCGGCGGGATCGTGCACCCAGCGGAGCTCGCCTCCCGCGTCGGCTGCGCGGGAGGCCGCGTCGGCATCACCCGCGTCGGCATCACCGGCGCCACCGGCCGCTGCGGAGACGAGTTCGCCCGCACCGGTCGCGAACAGCGTCTCTGCACGTGCTCCCGGCGGGGGCCACCGCTCCTCCGCACGCATCTCCTCGGTGCCCGCGAGGTTCCACGTCACCCTCGGGATGTCCGACGGCGAGCCGTTGCCGCGCACGAACACCTCGAAGAACTCGAGCGCGGGGTCGAGCGTACGCGGCAGCAGGGCTCGGATCTGCGCCTCGGTGCGCGTCTCCGCGCGATCAGCGGAATCGTCCAACAGATAGCTCTCGTGATCGATCGACTCGATGCGCAGGTGATGGTGCGCCGCCCAGTTCGGACGGCGCTCGACCTCCGCCACGTCCGACCAGGACAGCGGTGCGCAGTTGTCCCACCAGCCGATCGTGTGCAGCACCGGCACCGAGCGGCCCGCGAACGCGTCGCCCTCTGGGAAACGCGGCAGCGCGACGACGCGGGGCACCCACTGGTCGTAGGAGATCGAGCGCTCCCCCACCGCCGACATGAACTCCTCGGCCTGCGCGGCGAAGTCGCGCCGGGACCAGTCCGGTTCCCAGAGATACGTGTCCCTGCCGTGGAAATGGGTGAGCGGGTAGAGATGCGTGATCGCCCACTCGACGGGCCGGGTCCGGTCCCCCGGACGCGCGTGCACCGGCTCGCCGAGCGCGGTGCCTGTGACGCGGGGCGCGATGGCCTTCAACGCCGGGTGACCGCTCGCCGCGGCCGCCCACTGCGTGTAGCCGTAGTAGCTGTCGCCCCACATGGCCACGCGGCCGTTCGACCACGACTGCCGGACGATCCAGTCGAGCGTATCCTCGCCGTCCCGCACCTCGTTCACGAAGAGCAACGCCTCTCCCTCCGAGCGGAATTTGCCGCGCACGTCCTGGGCGACGACGCGGTAACCGCGGCCCATGAGGTACTCGGCGACGAGGGGGATGAAGGTGTAGGCGCCGCTCTTGTCGTAGGGCAGACGGATGAGGATCGTGTCGCCCGGCGTCTCGTCGGACGCCCCCGCGGCGTCGCGCGGCAGATAGACGTCGGTGGCGAGATGGACCCCGTCGCGGGTGCGCACCCG
>JAPSIU010000126.1 GCA_031178565.1 Leucobacter sp.
GGTCGGAGAAGCCATGAGCGCAGTCGAAGACTCCGCACCGCGCATGACGACGGGTCCGATCAGGAGCACGAAGAAGAAGGATCCGCGGAAGCGGGCGGATCCCGACCACTTCCTCGCGCTCGCGAGGGACATCAGACAGCGTGGTCTGATGGATCGATGCTACGGCTACTACTGGACGAAGATCGTGTTGACCGTGCTCGCGTTCGCTGCGTGCGTGGCACTCTTCATCGCGATCGGAGACAGCTGGTGGCAGATGGCGACGGCGGTCCTGTTCGCCTTCGTCCTGACGCACGTCGCGTTTCTCGGGCACGACGCCGCGCATCGCCAGGTCTTCCGCTCGGGAAAGGGCAACGCCTGGTTGAGCATCGTGCTCGGCAATCTCCTCGTCGGGATGAGCTTCGGCTGGTGGCAGGGCAAGCACACGCGTCACCACGACAAGCCGAACCAGCTGGGAGCGGATCCGGACATCGAGATTCCGGTGATCGCCGTGAGCGAGGAGCGCGCGGAGAAGCAGAAGCAGGGCTCGCGCCTCGTGCGATGGCTCACCGCGCATCAGGGGTACTTCTTCTTCCCCATCCTCCTCCTCGAGGGATTCTCGCTCTACGCGTCGGGCTTCCGCCGTGTACTCCAGCGCGAGGCGATGCCGTACCGGTGGGCGGAGCTCTCGCTCCTCGTACTGCGCTTCGCCGCGCTGCTGGCGCTCGTGTTCTGGGTGCTCTCCCCGGGGAAGGCTCTCGCATTTCTGGGCATCCACATCGGACTGTTCGGCTTCTATCTGGGGATGTCGTTCTCCCCCAACCACAAGGGAATGCCGATCGTTCCCCGCGACCAGAGGCTCGACTTCTTCCGGCATCAGGTGATGATGAGCCGCAACATCCGTGGACCGAGGCTGCTGGACTTCCTCATGGGCGGGCTCAACTATCAGATCGAGCATCACCTGTTCCCGTCGATGCCCCGCCCTCACGTGCGCCGCGCGGCGCCCATTGTTCAGGAGTACTGCGGGAAGCTCGGCGTGCCCTACACCCAGACCGGCCTGTGGGAGTCGTACGGGATCGTGGTCCGCTACATCAACCGCGTGGGGCTGGGGGAGCGAGACGCGTTCGAGTGCCCTCTCGCGGCTCAGCGGCGAGCACTCGGCTAGGAGCGCCGTCCCGAATCGCACCGAGCAGCGCTCGGAGGGAGTGGTACGCGGTCTGCTTGAGGATCACCAACGGCTCCCCGTCGAACGCGAAGCGGCGGACGCGGTGGGTTCCGTCGGGTCCGCACACGGCGATGAACACGGTGCCCGGAGGCTGGCCTTCCTGGCGACCGGGGCCGCCGACTCCGGTCACCGCGACCGAGAACAGCGAGCCGAGCAGCCGGCGCGCCTCCTCCGCCATCGCACCGGCCGCCTCGGCCGAGATGACGGGACCCTCCGGGACCCCGAGCACGTCGTACTTCACCTCGCGGTGGTACGCGACGACGCCGCCCCGGTACCAGATGCCGGAGTGGCGGCCCGCCGAGAGCATGCAGGCGAGCTGGCCTCCGGTCAGCGACTCCGCGGACGCGATGGTGAGGTGCTGCTGGACCGCTGCCTCGGCGATCCTCGCGACCAGCTCGTCCGTCCGCTCGTCGGACGCGCTCTCAACCAATGGGGAGGAGCCCTGCCGGCCTCGTCGCACCGAGAGCGCTCATCGCCGAGCCTCTCGGTTTCGTGTGAAGAAGGCCCTCGCCTCTTCGAGGCCGGTGAAGTCCCACCGGGAGAGCCCCTTGCCGATGACGAGGGTCTCGTAGCTCTCGTCCGTTCGCTCGATGAAGCCGAGGACGCACGGCGCGTCGTGCTCCTCGAAACGGGTGTCGATGACGCGCCACTCGCGCTCCGAGAGTGCGTCGAGACGGACCTCGTCGAGCGCGGGCGGTTCCTGGACGAGCACGTCGGCGTGCGGTACGGAAAGAAGCATCTTCACCTTCTCCTTCGGGTCAGGGGTCGATGGTGACACACACCGCCGACATTTCGCAGAGTAGTGCGCGGGATGAGCGGCGAACATGGTCTTGACACGCGTTGCGCAATGTGCGAATGGATGCCCGAACGTGGGAGGAGGGCCCGACCGGGGGCGGCGAGCGGATAGCGCGAACGAGGGGCAGCGTCAAGGCCCTCCGCGGCAGCGCGGCGGGGCGGCAGACTGCTCGGAGACCCTCAGATCGGAGACTCGTCGTGTCCCTCACCTCTCTCGCGCCCGACGCGCGTCTGGCCGTCGCACCCCGCGGCCCCCTCAGCGCAGCCGTGCTGCGGCACCTCACGGGAGACCCCGCGAGCCGGAGTCCCGACTCGGACCGCGCACCGGACCACGGGGAGCTCGCGAGGCGCGCCGTGGAGACGACGGGGGACGTCTCGCGCGACGACGACATCCAGCTCGCGCTCTTCCTGCTGTACGCCTCGTCATACGGCTCGCTCGAGCAGCTCTCGCCCGAGCTCGAGTGGGATCCGGGGCTCATCGCGACGAGACGGGCTCTCGAGGAGGCTTTCGAGCGGGCGCTCCGAGCAGCAGTGCCGGTGCCCGAGCTGCCCGAGCCGACGGCCGACGCGGTGGCCCGCGCCCTGTTCGCGCTCACCGAGGCCGATACCGGCCCGAGTCTCTCGCGCTACCTCGCGAAGAAGGCGACCCTGGAGCAGGCGAGGGAGTTCCTGATGCAGCGCTCGATCTACACTCTGCGCGAGGCGGATCCTCACTCGTGGGCGATCCCGCGCCTCCGCGGGAGGGCGAAGGCCGCGCTCGTGGAGATCCAGTCCGACGAGTACGGGGGCGGGCGTCCGGACCGGGTGCACGCGGAGATCTTCGCCGCGTCGTTGCGCGGGGCGGGTCTCGACGACACCTACGGCGCCTACGTGGACGACGTGCCGGCGGTCACACTCGCCTCGCACAACACCATGTCCATGTTCGGTCTCAACCGCAGGCTCGTCGGCGCGATCGTGGGTCACCTCGCCGCGTTCGAGATGACCTCCTCCATTCCGAATCGCATGTACGGCGACGGGCTGCGAAGGCTCGGCTTCGGCGAAGACGTGACCGACTACTTCGACGAGCACGTCGAGGCGGACGCTGTGCACGAGCAGATCGCCGGGCGGGACATGGCCGGAGCGCTCGCCGAGGACCGGCCCGAGCTCCTCCCGGACATCATGTTCGGGGCGGCCGCCTGCCTGACGGTGGACGGCTGGGTCGGCGCCCACATGCACGACGCGTGGTCGAGCGGCGCCTCCTCGCTCCGAACGGAGGGAGCCGCATGAGCGAGGAGCAGCCCACCATCACCCCGTACCCCGACGGGCCGCTGCTCGTGCGCGGGGATGTCGAGCTGCGCACGGCCGACGGGGAGCCCATTCCTCGGAAGCGGCGCACGGTCGCCCTCTGCCGATGCGGGCTCTCGACCATCAAACCGTTCTGCGACGGCACCCACAAGGCTGCCGGCTTCCGCACGGACGACTGAAGCCGGGCGACGATGGCCGCGCGCGAGGAGGCCGAGTACCTTCTGCCCCTGCGCTGGGACTCCGACGAGGGTCTGGAAGAGCTCACGGAGTATCTGCGCCGTATGAGCGAGTGGATCGACGTCACGGTCGTGGACGGCTCGGATCCCGAGCGCTACGCGGCCCACGCCCGGGCCTGGGAAGGGATCGTGCGGCAGGTCCCCGTCGGGGTGCAGGAGGGGGCCAACGGCAAGGTGAGGGGTGTGCTCACGGGGCTCCGGATCGCGCGGCACGAGGCGGTCGTCATCGCGGACGACGACGTGCGCTACGACCGCAGTGCGCTCGCCGAGCTCGTCGCGGAGCTGCGCTCGGCGGATCTCGTGAGGCCGCAGAACTACTTCGCGCCACTGCCCTGGCACGCCCGCTGGGACACGGCGCGGTCGCTGATCAACAGAGCGCTCGGATCGGACTACCCCGGAACGTACGGGCTCCGACGGTCGATCCTCGAGCGGGCAGGCGGATACGACGCCGACGTGCTCTTCGAGAATCTGGAACTGGAGCGCACGGTGGTCGCGGCCGGCGGCTCGGTGAGGGACCGATCGGATCTCTTCGTCGCGAGGCGCCCGCCGAGCGCTCGTCACTTCCGGTCGCAGCGCGTGCGGCAGGCGTACGACAGCTGGGCGCAGCCGGGGCGCCTCGTCCTCGAGTCCGGGATCCTGCCGACCCTCCTGTGGTCGCTGCGCCGGCCCCGGGCGCTGCTGGTGTTCGCAGCCGTCGCGGTCGGGGTGGCCGAGTTCGGACGCCGGCGGGCGGGCGGCGGGGCGGTCTTCCCGGCGTCGAGCGCGCTCTGGGCGCCGTTCTGGATCGCGGAGCGCGGGGCGACGATCTGGATCGCACTCGTGCTTCGGCTCCGAGGCGGGGTGCGCTACAGCGGCGGCCGGATCCCGCGCTCGGCCCACTCCGTCGGCTCGATCCGGCGCCGCCTGGATCGTACTCGCACGCCGGGGCGCGAGTGAGTCGAAGCACATCCGCGTACGAGACGCAACCCCGATGTTCTCGCCGCGCACCTCGATTACAAAGGACGACTACACCACCCGGCGCGAGCCGGCCAACGGAAGGAGAGAGTATGTCGAACGGCAACGACTACGTCACACCGGGAGGTCCCGGGTCACCCGCGAAGACGGAGTCGGGAACGGTGGAGGCGGCGAAGACGGAGGCCGCGGAGGTGACGCACACGGCCGCAGATGCCGCGAAGGACGTGAGCCACGTCGCGATGGACGAGGCCGGGGCGGTGATGGACGAGGCCAAGCACCAGATCCGCGACCTGTACGAGCAGACCCGCACCGAGCTCACCGAGGAAGCCTCGAAGCAGCAGGAGCGCGTCGCCTCCGGGCTGCAGGACGTCGGGGAGGACCTGGGGTCGATGGCGCGCAACGCGGAGCGTCAGAGCCTCGCGACGGAGCTCGTGCGGGAGACCTCGCAGCGCGTCGGCCGGGTCGCCGAGTGGCTCGGCGACCGGGAACCGGGCGCCGTGCTCGACGAGGTGAAGGACTTCGCACGACGGAAGCCCGGGGTGTTCATCGGCGCCGCGGCCGTGGCGGGGGTGCTCGCCGGGCGTTTGACGTGGGCTCTCTCCTCTGAGGGGGATTCCCCGAGCGGCGGTGCTCGTCCGACGAGGAGCCCCGAGCGCGCGGTCCCGGCCGCCGCTTCCGCGGAGCCCCCCGTTCCGCCCGTCGCCGGACGGCCCACCTCCATCGTGACCGCGGGAGGTGCCGCGGGGGCTGCCGGAGGCACGGCGGGCGCTGCGGGGCCGGCGGGCACCGAGGGCGCCCACGCCGCCCCGAGCCCCCTTCCCGGGACCGCCGACGATCCGCTGACCGAGACCGAGACGCCGCAGAATCCGCTGCCCCCGCGCACGGGATCGGGCGGCGACCTGAATCGAAGGGAGGGGACAGATGACCGACCCCACACCCTCTGAGCGACGCGCAGCGTCCGAATCGCTCGGGGACCTGCTCGGTGAGGTCACCGAGGACCTGTCGACCCTGATGCGGCAGGAGCTCGCACTCGCCAAGGCCGAACTGCGGGAGTCAGCCACTCACACGGCGAAGGGGGCGGGCATGCTCGGCGGCGCCGCGTACGGGGCGAGCATGGCGGTGTTCTTCCTCTCCTTCGCGCTCTGGGCGGCGCTCGCGCCGTTGACCGGCGGAGGCTGGGCCGGCGTGATCGTCGCCGTGCTGTGGGCGATCATCGCCCTCGTCCTGTTCCTGGTGGGCCGCGCCCGACTGAAGAAGGTGAAGGGCGCCCCGCAGACGATGGAGACGCTGCAGGAGTTCCTGCCGACGTTCAAGAGAAATGAGGAGAACCAATGAACGACTCATCCGATGAGATTCGAGCCGACATCGAGCGCACGCGGCGCGAACTCGGCTCCGATGTCGACGCGCTCGCCGACAAGGTGACGCCGTCGAAGATCGTGCATCGCCAGACCAGCAAGGTGAAGCGCTCGCTCGGCTCGGTGACGGAGCGCGTGATGGGGACGGCCGAGTCGGCCGCCTCCGACGTCGCGGACCAGGCGAAGGAGGTGGCGCACGATGCGCGGGCGAAAGCGGAGGGAAACCCTCTCGCCGTCGGGCTGATCGCGTTCGGCGTCGGCATGCTCGCGGCCTCGCTGATCCCGCCCTCGGAGAAGGAGAAGGAGATCGCGGCCGCCGCGAAGGAGCAGGCGCAGCCGCTCGTCGACGAGGTGACGGACGCTGCGAAGGATGTCGCGTCGCACCTGCAGGAGCCGGCTCAGCAGGCGGCCGACGCCGTGAAGGAGCGTGCGTCCGAGGCGGCCACCCACGTGAAGGACGAGGCCGCCGGCGCCGCGGGCGAGGTGCAGGACCGAGCGCAGGAGGCGCCGCGGAACATCACGGGCGGCTGACCGCCGGCTGCGGCGACACCCGCCCTCCGCCGGCGCTCGACGAGGCCGGGACCGTCCGGAACGCGCCGGGCGCTCCCGGCCTCGTCGTCATTCCCCGTGAGCCGCCGTCTCGTCCCAGCCCTGCTGCGGCGTCGCGCAGGACTCGCGGAACACGTACTGCGAGGGGAGCCTCCGCTCGCGACTCGACCAGTCGATGGCAGGCCGGCGCTGCTCCTCGGGGAGATATCCGAGCCGGTAGACGGCCATGAGCTCGAACTCGTCGGGCACGCGCAGCAGCTGCACGATCCGCTCCCACTGCCCGGGCACCTCCATGGGGAACGAGACGAACTGGATCCCCAGGCCGAGCTCGACCGTCGTGAGCCACACGTTCTCCATCGCGGCGCCCATGCTGAACAGCGAGTAGAAGGAGGAGAGCTCGCCGGGCCGGTACTCCCCGCCATCCAGCATGACGCCGAGGAGGAGCGGCGAGCGGCTCACGAGCTTGCGGTTCTCCTCGCCGAGCGTCTGCGGCACGCGCAGCGCGTTCATCAGCTTCTGCCCGCGCGACGTGAACGCCTGGTTCGTGAACGGGCGGAGCGGTGCGGGGAGCCGGTCGAACAGCATGCCGTCGCGCCGTCGTTCCATCTCCGCGCGGCTGAATCTGAAGTACCGCTTGTACCGCTCGAAGAACGTTCCGTTCGACATGGCCTCGGTCATGCTCTCCCCGCTGATCGCCCCGATCCGCTCGATGGTCTCCCGCGATTCGATGAGCACGAAGCGCCAGGGCTGGCTGTTGAGCTGCGAGGGCGCGCGGCCCGCCACCTCCATGAGCAATCTCTGGTGCTCGATGGACACGGGTCGCTCGAGGAACGCGCCGTTCGTCGTGCGGCGGCGTCGGATGGCGTCGAGGAGTTCCACGGTCATCTCCTGGTGGGGCGTTCCGGGCGGGTGAGGAGGAGCGCCGCGACGAATCCGGGTGCGCAGGCGGCGGCGATCAGCGGATGCCGGGGCGACCGGGCCGGGATCCGGGGGATGAGCGCGAGGGGTGCTCCCGCGGCCGCGAGCGGAATCCCCGCCCGGTGCCCGGTCGCGAAGGCTGCGATCGCCGCGACCGCCGTGAGCGCGGCCGTGCTGATGTAGAGCGCGTGGTGCAGCCATCGCGAGCGGTGTCCGAGCGGGCGACGCGACGCCCGGATCCCGAGCGCGCAGTTGCTCGCGAAGCCGAGGGCCGCGGCCGTCGTGAGCGGCGCCACGAGGCGGCGGCCGGTTCTCGCGTCGTGCGCCATCACTCTCCGTTCCCGCTCGCCGCGCCGAGCGGCGGT
>JAPSIU010000483.1 GCA_031178565.1 Leucobacter sp.
TCATCCTGAACTCCGCGAGGCTCATCCCCGGTCGTCGCCGCTGAGCACGGGCCCCGTCGCTCCTCGATCCGGTGCCGCACGGGCCCCTTATTGATAACACTTCTCAAATAGGGGTATCCTGGTGGGAGTCGAGAGCCGCAGGATCTCTTCACCCGGCCAGGAGGACTCGTGCAACCACAGGATGTGATCGCCGTCGTCGGATCGTGCGCGCCCGAGCGCTTCGGCGCGGCGAGACGGCTCGCGCAGAGGACGGAGTCCCCCTTCATCCCCGCGTCGCGCCTGGCGATGTGCGCCGAACCGATCCCCGAGGCCGCGTCGCTCGTCCAGTGGACGGCATCGCGACGGCGCACCGTCGTCGAGTTCCCGACCATCACCTCGATGACCGATCTCATCGCGACGCTCTCCGACACCGCCGAGAGCGGCACCCGGCTGCTCGACATCATCTGCGTCATCGACGCCGCCCACATCCTCGACGATCTCCGGCGCGACGACTACATCGTCCGCCGCAGCATGCAGAGCGCCGAGGGCCGGTCGCGTTCCCTCATCACCGTCGAGCAGATCGAGTTCGCGTCCACCGCGCTGCTCGTCGGCTGGGAGGCCCTGTCGACCCCGGATCTCTCGACGGTCATGGCGCTGATCAGCCACCTCAGCCCGCTCGCCAGGCTGCGTCTCCACGGAGCCGGCCCGGAGCACGTCGCACCGTTCGCGCCGCACACGGCCGACCACGAACGTCCCGGCTGGGTCGGGATCCTCAACGACGACTTCTCCCCGCACATGACCGATCCGAGGGTGAGCTTCCTCCGCTACGAACGCCTCCGGCCGATGCATCCCGAACGGCTGTCCCGCCTGCTCGACGAACGTGTCGCCGCGGGCGCCTTCGGCACGGTGCTCCGCTCCGCCGGATTCTGCCGGCTGGCCAGTCGGCCTCGCATCACCGGGAGGTGGGAGCACGTCGGGCAGATGTTCTCCCTGCACCCGCTCCTCAGCGACCACGGGCTCGCAGCGGAGGACGACGCGGCGATCTTCGGCCAGAACCTCGCGTTCATCGGCCTCGATCTCGATCGGGCGGCCCTCGTCGAGGCGCTCGACGCCGCCGTGCTCGACGACGACGAGTTCGCGGCTGGTCCTCACGCCTGGGCCCGTCTTTCCGACCCCTTCCCCGTCTCGCGGACCGCCGCCGAGCGAAGCGATCGGGGCGAGTAGGCCGGCGTTCCGCCGCTGAGCCCGCTCGACGAAAACCCGCTAGACGAAGACCTTGCCGCGACCGACGGTGTGTTTGCGCGGTCCCGCCTCGGGAAGCTGCCCGGTCGCCTCGCCGATGCGGTGGATGCGCAGGGTGTTCGTGGTGCCGACGACCCCGGGAGGGGACCCGGCGATGATGACGACCTTGTCGCCGATCTCCACGCGTGCGTGGTCGAGCAGCACCTCGTCGACCTGCGCGAACATCTCGTCCGTGCTGCCGACGCGATCCACCTCATAGCTCCGGGCGCCCCAGGTGAGCTCCATCCGGCGTCGTGTCCCGGGATCCGGAGTGAAGCCGATGATCGGGATCGGCCGACGCAGCCGGGACATCCGGCGAACCGTGTCGCCGGACTCCGTGAAGACGCAGATGTACCTCGCGTCGACGAAGTCGGCGACCTCCGAAGCTGCGAGCGTCAACGCGCCGCCCTGCGTGCGCGGTGCGCTGCCCAGCGGCTCGATGCGATCCAGCGCGTGATCCTCGGTGGCCTCGATGATCCTCGCCATGGTCGCGACGGCCTCCACCGGGAACGCGCCGACGCTCGTCTCGCCCGAGAGCATCACGGCGTCCGCACCGTCGAGGATCGCGTTCGCGCAGTCGGAGGCCTCGGCCCGGGTGGGGCGGGGATTCTCG
>JAPSIU010000484.1 GCA_031178565.1 Leucobacter sp.
CCCGTGAGCAGCACGGTCTGCGTCGGGCCGTCGGACGCGCTGGTGGGCCCGCTGGCTCTCGGAGGGTGCCGGTCCCCGCGACTCGCAGGATCCACGGGAACCCGCTACTGTCCCAGCACGCGGGAGAGATAGGGGTTCGCGAACACCCGATCGGGATCCAGTCGGTCCCGGATCGCCGCGAAACGGTCGAACTCCGGATACCGCGGCCGCAGCGTCTCGGCCGTCTGGCGGTGCATCTTCCCCCAGTGCGGGCGCCCTCCGTGCGCGGCGAGGATCGCCTCCGCCTCCCGGAAGTAGCCGCGATCCCGATCCCTCCAGTAGCGGTGCACCGCGACGTACCCCGTCTCCCGACCGTACGCGGTCGACAGCGGCAGATCGTCCGACGCCGCCGATCGCACCTCGATCGGAAAGGCGACGCGGTAGTCGCGACGATCGAACATCGCGCGCAGCTCGCGGACGGCCTCGGGGACGGCCTCCAAAGGCAGCCCGAACTCCATCTCGTGGAATCGCACCCGGCGCCGGGTCACGTACACCCGGTGCGACTCGTCGGTGTACCCGCGACGGCTCGAGAGCGACGCGAACACGCGGCTGACCAGCGGCGCCGCCCCGGGGATGACGGCGCACAGCGCCGCGCTGGCTCCGAGCACCCCGTTGTTCATGACCTCCCTGTCGAGGAACCGCTCAGTCCGTCCGAGCGGCGCTCGAGGATGCTCGAGCGGGAGGCGCGTGTTCGTCTTCGTCCGCACCGTCGGCGTGTGCGGGAACCAGAAGAACTCGAAGTGGTCGACGGCCCGGCACCGCTCGATGAATCCGTCGAGCGTCTCCTCGAGCGTCGCCGGCTCCTCCTCCGCTCGCAACAGGTAGCGCGGCACGCACTGGAGGGTCAGTGTCACGATCACGCCGAGGGCTCCGAGACCCTGCGCGACGGCCGGCAGCAGGTCCGCATTCTGCTGTCCGCCGACGGTCAGGATCTCCCCCGCACCCGTCACGATCGTCGCGCCGACCACACCCGTCGCCAGGCCGCCGAGCGCGAGTCCCGTGCCGTGCGTGCCCGTCTGGGTGACCCCCGAGACCGTCTGCCGGTCGATGTCCCCCATATTCGGCAGCGCGAGGCCGAGCGGGGCGAGGATCGCGGGCAGCTCCCACAGGTGAGTGCCGCCCCACAGCGTCACCCGGCCCTGCGACGGGTCCGCGGACACGAGCCCGCGCATGCGGTGCATGTCGATGCGGATGCCGTCGGTGACCCCGATCCCGCTGAAGCTGTGCGACGCCCCGATCGGTTTCACCGTGCGACCCGTCTCGAGCGCCCGCTGCACGGCGAGCACGATCTGCTCGGCACTTCGCGGTGCGATCACGAGCGCGGGATGGGAGGACTCGGTCCGCGCCCAGTTCTGCCAGCGCGCGTTCGCCGGATTCGGCGAGCTCACCGTCCCCGGAGATCCCGCTCGAGCTCGGCTTCCCAGGCGGCTCTCGCCCGCGCGCGGCGTCGACGCCACTCGCGCACCCGCATGTACACGGCGAGAGCGATGGCCACGAGGATCACGACCACGAGGAGAATCTTGGCGAAGAGCACGAGAGTAGCCTAGCGCTGCCGCCGGCGCCCGGTCCGGTCCCCCCACAGGGATTCGAACCCTGACTGTGCCGATTTTAAGTCGGCTGCCTCTGCCAGTTGGGCTATGGGGGGCGGGATCCATGCTCCCACAGTCGTGAGCCGGATCCCGCTGCATGGAGCAGTAAGCCCCGCCGTCGGGCAGAACGGCGGGGCTTACGGTCTTGGGCGGCACTCGGCCGCTCGGGCCGCTCGGCCTGACGCTCGAAGCGCCGGGCTAGGCGCTCAGGCGAGCAGCTCGCAGGACTCCGCGCTCG
>JAPSIU010000485.1 GCA_031178565.1 Leucobacter sp.
GATTCCTGGAGCCGGCGCCTGGAGGGGATCGCGACGCAGTCGGACGGCGAGTTCGCAGCGCCTACGCCCGCTCCAGGAATCGCCTCCGGTGCCCGCCCGGGCGTCATGCGGCACGCGTCCGACGCCATCGGCGCCGTCGTCGCGCTCGCCAGACCGGAGTGGATCGCACAGCGGGTCCCGCAGGATGGCGCGGGCGCTCCCGGCCGCGTCTATCTGCTCGCGAGCGGCACCCGCGCGGCTCTGCCCGAGGGCAGCGGTCTGCTCGACTGCGAGTGGATCGCGGTCCGCGAGGTGCAGCGCTCCGATGGGCGCGTCGGACACGGGACAGGCGCGGTCATCCGGCTCGCAGCGCCCCTGTCAGAGCGCGACGCGCTCCGGATCGGGGAGGCGCTGCTCACGCGCCGACGTGAGGCCCGAGTCGAGGACGGCCGGATGCGGGTGCGGGAGGAGCGCCGGCTCGGCGCCATACGGCTCGCGTCGACCCCGGTCGCCCCTCGACGGGAGGACATCCGGCCCGCGTTCGCCGCGCATCTGCGCGAGCGCGGCCTCGCCGGTCTCGGCTGGTCGGAGACGGCCGAATCGCTGCGCGCGCGGCTCGCCCTGCTGCACCGGGTGCTCGGCCCGCCCTGGCCCGCAGTGGGCGACGCCGAACTGCTCGCGGAGATCGAGGTCTGGCTCGGCCCCGATCTCGAACGCCTCAGGCCGGATGCTCCGCTGAGCGGGATCGACGTCGCCCCGGCGCTGCGCAGGCTGCTGCCGTGGCCGGATGCCGCTCGGCTCGACGAGCTGGTGCCCGAGCGGCTCGAGGTCCCCTCGGGCTCGAGGGTCCGGATCGACTACCCGGACCCCGAGAGCGCCGAGGCCCAGCCGGTCGTCGCGGTGAAGCTTCAGGAGGTGTTCGGGCTCGCGGAGACGCCGCGCCTCGTCGCCGGCCGGGTCCCGGTCCTCTTCCATCTGCTCTCCCCCGCCCGCCGACCGCTCGCGGTGACCGGGGACCTCGCCTCGTTCTGGGACGGTCCGTATCGGCAGGTGCGCAGCGAGATGCGGGGACGGTACCCGAAGCACCCCTGGCCGGAGGATCCTTGGACGGCACAGGCGACAGCTCGCACCGGTCGGCTCAGTCGGCGATGACCCACTCGAAGGCCTCGGCTCGGCTGCGCGCCCCCGACCGGGCGCGCGAGCGATCCGGCTCCCCCAGTTCCGCGGTGATCTCCTCGCCGAGGCGCACGAGCTCGGCGAAGGATCTCGGCGTCGCCCAGCCCGGGCGGAGCGCGAACGCGAGATCCTCCGTCGCCGTGTTGCCGGAGGCGCCCGGCGCGAAGGGACATCCGCCGAGACCGCCGAGCGCACCGTCGATCACCGTCGCACCGCCCTCGACCGCTGCCGCCGCGTTCGCCACTCCGAGCCCCCACGTGTCATGACCGTGGAAGACGATCCCGAGTTCGGGTCGCTCGCGCGCCGCCAGCTCGACGCGCGCCAGCACCTCCGCCGGATGCGCCTGACCGAGCGTGTCGGCGATCACCACGTCGACGGCCCCCTCCGTGCGGGGATCCGTCACAATGCTCGCGAAGCGCTCGAGCGGCACTTCGCCCTCGAAGGGGCAGGTGAACGCGGTCGCGACGCAGAGCTGCACGGTCGCACCCGACTCGCGGGCAGCGGCGACCGCGTCGGGCATCGCCGCGAGCGACGTCTCGGTGTCGCGGCCGATATTCGCGCGGTTGTGCGCGTCGGAAGCCGAGAAGCAGTACTGGAAGCGCCGCGCACCCGCGGCGACCGCTCGCTCGATGTGCCGCGGCGTCGCGACCCACAGCCAGGCCCGCGCGCGCGCGTGCTGGGAGAGGGCGGCGGTATCGGGGCGGGCCA
>JAPSIU010000486.1 GCA_031178565.1 Leucobacter sp.
ACCTGCTCGTGGACGGGCAGGGGATCCTGTCCGCCGTCATCGACTTCGGATGCGCCGCGGTCGGCGACCCCGCCTGCGACACCGTCATGTACTGGACCCGCTTCCGCGGGGCGGCGCAACGGGCATACCGCCGCGAGCTCGCGCTCGACGAGGGGACATGGGCTCGCGGCGCGGGATGGGCCCTTTGGAAGGGCCTCATCATGCTGACCAATACCACGCCCGGCGAGGCCGACTTCGCGAGACGGGTGCTCGACGAACTGCTCGAGCAACGACTGCTGCCGTAGATACTCGGCTGCATCGGGCGTACGGTGAACGTGGGGGAAGCCTCGCAAGCCGCAAGGACGTCGACGTCCGCGGTCACCGGGAAGGAGCTTCCTGCTCTCCGTTTCGGGGGCGGGAAGCTCCGACGCTGAAGGCCGGACCAGTACCCGCTCGACGGCGGTCCGCGGTCAGAAGTCTTCGAGGGGGAACCGCCCCGGATAACCGCCGCGCGGGTCCGGCTCCTCCGGCATGACGTCTTCTTCGGTCGTGACGACCACTCGGCTGGTCGGAGTGATCAGCGCCGCCACTCGCCTGCCGCTGCGCACGACGAGATCCACGAACCCTCCGCCGTTGAGCAGCGCCGACTCGATCCGGCTCCGAAGCACCGGGACGGTGGCTCCGTCCTGCAGCTCGAAGCGGCTGTCATCGATCGTGATGACGGTCCTGCCGATCGCGTCTGCCTCACTCATCCGGCGAGCGTAGAGACCGGCCGGCCCACCGCGGCCCCCCTTGACATCAGTGAGGCGTCGGAGCATCACCCGTGACGTCACCGACGTCCGGCGGATACCCCGGCCTGTTATCCTCACTCGCAAGGAGCCGCATCGACGCGGCAGACCCGCTCAGCTCGGATCGACGAAGGATCGCCCGCACAATGCCGTACCGCAGCCTCGCCACCCTCGAAACGTGGCTGAGCGAGTTCACGAGGACGCATGAGCTCGGCGACCTGGTCAGAGTGGTTCCGCAGGATGGTTCCGAGGGGGCTGACACCGGACTCATCGTCTTCCCGCTCGGCCGCGGCACGACGACGGTCTACATCGAGCCGATCGCGGTCGGCGATCTACGGTGGCGCATCCACTTCGAGCCGCGCGAGAAGGAAGCGGTGATGTGCAGCGCTCAGGTGCACGCGATGGCCGCTGAACTGGAGATGTCCGCGGCGCTCTGCGACTTCCTGGAAGCCAAGTCCGCCGCCCACCTCGAGTCGCTCGGAAGGCACTGACCGCTCGGATCAGTGCGCCCGGACGTACGTCCGAATCGCCGGTCTGCCGAGGGCGTCCCGCACGCTATGTTGCGGGAATGAGCAACACGAGCGCACCGGACCCGCGTATGCACAGCGCCTTCTCGAAGCCGATCCCCCACTTCAACGCGCTGGGGATCACCGCCATCCTCGCGATCGTGGGTGCGGTGGTCTTCGCGGCGTGGTCGAACGGCGTGGACGCGACCGCCTACAACGGCGTCGACTCGGATGCGCTGGAGTTGAAGGCTGGCCTGGGTGCGTGGGCCGGCCTGTTCCTGCTCGTCTCGATCCCGCTCACCCGCCTCGTGGACGCGTGGTCGGCCCGGCAGGGGTGGCGGGGGCAGCTGCGCGGCGTGAGCGGCGCGGGGGTGCTGCGGTGACGCCGGGCACCCCGACGGTCGGGGCGACCACGCCGCGGCTGTCCCTGCGCGGCGTGCGCAAGGCGTACGGCACCGGTGAGGCGCGCAAGGTCGTGCTCGACGGGATCGACCTGGACGTCGCCGAGCACGCGTGCGTCGTCGTCGTGGGCTCGTCGGGCTCGGGCAAGTCGACGCTGCTGCGGGTGGTCGACCTGCTCGAGGA
>JAPSIU010000487.1 GCA_031178565.1 Leucobacter sp.
CGCTCGCTCCCATCCCCAAGGCGGCGCTCGCCGCCGGAGTGGAGCACGTGATCGTCCACACGGGTCAGCACTACGACCCGATGCTCTCGGACGTCTTCTTCGAGGACCTCGGCATCGGCACCCCCGACGTCCACCTCGGCGTGGGCAGCGGATCGCACGGCGTGCAGACCGGTGCGATGCTCGCCGCTCTCGACGCCGTGTTCGACGAGCACGATCCGGACTGGGTGCTGGTGTACGGCGACACGAACTCGACCGTCGCAGCCGCCCTCAGCGCCGTGAAGATGCACATCCCGGTCGCACACCTCGAGGCGGGGCTGCGCAGTTTCAACCGGCGCATGCCGGAGGAGCACAACCGTGTGATGACCGATCACGCGGCGGACTTGCTGCTCGCGCCGACGCAGGTCGCCGTCGATCACCTCTCCGGCGAGGGCCTATCGGAGCGCACCGTGCACGTCGGCGACGTCATGACGGACGTCCTCTTCGAGGTGCGCGACCAGGTCGGCTCCGCGCCCACGCTACTGCTGGAGGAGCTCGGGCTCACCGCCGGCGGCTACTACCTCGCGACGATCCATCGCGCCGAGAACACCGACGACCCCGCTCGCCTCGCCGAGATCGCGTCGGCGCTGGGTGCACTGGATCGCCCGGTCGTCCTGCTCGCCCATCCGCGCGTCGTCGCGAAGGCCGCGGCGCACGGGGTCGACCTGAACCAGGGCACCCTCATCGCGCACACCCCGCTCGCATACCCCGACCTGATCGCCGCGGCGCTGTCCAGCGCCGGTGTCGTGACCGACTCCGGTGGCCTGCAGAAGGAGGCCTTCCTGCTGCGCGTCCCGTGCACCACCGTCCGCTCGGAGACCGAATGGGTCGAGACGGTCCAGCTCGGGTGGAACGTGCTCGCGAACACCGCCGACGAGATCGCAGCCGGGGTCACCCGTCCGCGCCCGGCCGACACGGACGCCGCACCCTACGGTGACGGCCACGCTGCGGAGCGGGTGGTCGAGGTCCTGCTGAACGCGGGCGCCGGAGCGCGCCCCTAGACTAGACCCCATGCGTATCGCCGTCGTGGCCCTCGGAAAGATCGGGCTTCCCCTCGCCGTCCAGTTCGCCTCCTCCGGTCACGACGTGATCGGCGTCGACGTCAACCAGAAGGCCGTCGACACCATCAACGCGGGCGTCGAGCCCTTCCCCGGCGAGGCCCACCTGCAGGAGAGGCTCTCGGAGCTGATCCCCGCCGGGCGCCTGCGGGCGACCACCGACTACGCCGAGGCCATTCCCGGCGCGGACGCCGTCGTGCTCGTCGCCCCCGTCTTCGTGAACGACGAGACGTGGGAACCGGACTTCAAGTACATGGACGCCGCGACCCGCTCGCTCGCCGAGCACCTGACTCCCGGCACTCTCGTGTCCTACGAGACCACGCTTCCC
Organism: Leucobacter sp.; assembly: GCA_031178565.1. Classification (GTDB taxonomy): domain Bacteria; phylum Actinomycetota; class Actinomycetes; order Actinomycetales; family Microbacteriaceae; genus Leucobacter. The sequence continues at coordinate 1,423 of JAPSIU010000487.1, forward strand.
GTCGGCACCACGCGCACGCGCTGGAAGCCGATGCTGGAGGAGGGGTCGGGCCTGACCGAGGGCGTGGACTTCCACGTGGCCTACTCGCCGGAGCGCGTGCTCACCGGCCGGGTCTTCGAGGACCTGCGCAAGTACCCCAAGCTCATCGGGGCGCTCTCCGAGGAGGGCAACCGCCGCGCGAGGGAGTTCTACGAGGCCGTGCTGCAGTTCGATGAGCGGCCCGATCTGCCGCGCCCCAACGGCGTCTGGGATCTCGGTTCCACGGAGGCCTCGGAGATGGCCAAGCTCGCCGAGACGACCTACCGCGACGTCAACATCGGGCTCGCGAACCAGTTCGGCGTGTTCGCGGCCAACCACGGGATCGACGTCTACAAGGTGATCGAGGCATGCAACTCCCAGCCGTACAGCCACATCCACCGTCCCGGCATCGCTG
>JAPSIU010000488.1 GCA_031178565.1 Leucobacter sp.
CTGCCGGGGAGATCGATGCTCTAGGCTGCTGCAAGGCCGCGCAGCGGGTCCGAGCGCTATCCGAGGAGATGAAATGGCACAACCGGTACTGACCGCCGATCCCACCATTCGCGTCTCTGATCTCTCGCTCTCCTATCCGGCGCACGCCGGGGGACGCGAGTTTCAGGCCGTCGAAGGGATGAGCTTCAAGGTCGCGAGGGGCGGCGTGGTCGCGCTGCTCGGCGAGAGCGGTTCGGGCAAGTCGACACTGACCCGGTTCCTCGCGGGACGCGGATCCGACGCCGGCGAGAAGGCCGCCAGGATCAAGCCGACCGGGGGAGAGGCCAGTGTGTTCGACGTCTCGCTCCGCCGCCTCCGCGGGCGCACCAAGGCCAGGCTCACCGCCTACGTCGGCCACCTCGCGCAGGACGCCGGCGCGACGCTGGCCCCCGAGCTCAACGTGGGCGACATCCTCTTCGAGCCCATCGTCGAACGCAGCAAGCGCTTCGACCGCGAGGCGCTCGGCGAGCGGATCGCGGAGATGATGGACATCGTCGCCCTGCCGCTCAGCAAGCTGCAGGAGTACCCCTACGAGCTGTCCAAGGGGCAGCGCCAGCGGGTCGCCGTCATGCGCTCCCTCATGCTCGACCCCGCTCTGCTCATCGCGGACGAGCCGACGCTCGGCGTCGACGCGAACAACCGCCCCAAGATCGTCGAGCTGCTGCGCTGGTATCGCGAGCGCACCGACGCCGCCATGGTGCTCATCAGCCACGACATCGGCATGCTCGAAGCGCTGGTGGAGGAGGTTCTGGTGATGCAGCAGGGCCGTCTGGTGGGGAAGGGCGACATCAACGAGATCTTCCGGAACGCAGACCACGGGTACGTTCACCAGCTCGCTCAGGCGCTCCGCGCGACTGCCTACGACGAGATCGCCGACGAGTAGCGGCGGGCGGCCTGATTTGCAGAGCCATTATTCGTTTTGCTACGATAGTGGGGTTGCCACGGCAATGATCCCCTGTAGCTCAGTTGGCAGAGCGCTTGACTGTTAATCAGGATGTCGCTGGTTCGAGCCCAGCCGGGGGAGCGATACGAAGCCCTTACCTCATCGGTAGGGGCTTTTTCGCAATCCGAGGCAGTCGCCCGATGCAGTCGAAGGAGAGGGCCCCGATGATGGATCGCACCGGTTCCGCGGACCGGCACGGCGCAGTCATCGGCGTCGCGCCGTACGGCGAGCCCGAGCTCCACGAATCGGTGTGGCTCGCGCTCGGCTCCGTGGTGGTCGGCCGCGTGACGATCGGCGCCGGCAGCAGCGTCTGGTACAACGCGGTGCTGAGGGGAGACTCGGACCGCGTCTCCGTCGGCGAGCGGAGCAATGTGCAGGACGGCGTCGTGGTCCACACCCAGAAGGGGAGTCCCGCCGTGATCGGCGACGACGTCTCCATCGGGCACAACGCCGTGGTGCACGGGGCCACGATCGAGAACGGCTGCCTCATCGGCATGAACTCGACCGTGCTGAGCGGCGCCGTCGTGGGCGAGGGGTCCCTCGTCGCGGCGGGTGCGCTCGTGCCCCAGGGAGCCGTGATCCCTCCGCGATCGCTCGTCGCCGGCGTTCCCGGCCGCGTGGTGCGCGAACTCCGCGACGGGGACCGCGAGGCGGTGCGCCGCAATTCGGAGCTCTACCTCACCTACACGGAGCATCACCGGATCGCGACACGCGACGATGAGGGCGGTGCGCGGGCCGGCGAAAATGCACTATGATCGTTGAGGTGCTCCGGCACGCGCTCGAGGCGCTTCGGGGATGTAGCTCAATGGTAGAGCCTCAGTCTTCCAAACTGATTACGCGGGTTCGATTCCCGTCATCCCCTCCATT
>JAPSIU010000489.1 GCA_031178565.1 Leucobacter sp.
GGCTCGTCGCACCGCGGTGGATCCACGGCTTCACGTGCGGCCCCGCGAAGATCCGCAGCTCGTTCGCGAGCGGGATCACCGGGTTCCCTCCCGCGACCGCGGCGAGCGCGAGCGCACGCACGTCGGTCACGGCGAGGGCGTCGGCCTCGGTGCGCACGGTGTCGGCGTCCGGTACGGCCCCGACCGCGATGTAGGCCTCGATGAGCGCCCGCTCGGCGAGCACGAGAGCCGACAGCACCGCGGCGTCCGACACCCGATCCTCGCGCCCGGCGGTCACCGGCGAGAGGAGTCCGGCGTCGAAGCGATCGGGGTCAGTATGCAAGGAAGACGGTCTCCTCATCCCCCTGCAGCCGGATGTCGTGGTGCAGGTAGCCATCGGACGTGCGTGTCGCGATGAGCGTAGCGCGCTCCCCCTCGTCGAGGGAGGCGAGGAAGGGGTCCTCCGCGATGCGCTCGGGCTCCTCGGGCAGGTAGATGCGCGTGTGCAGCTTGTTCGGGAGGCCGCGCGCCCACAGGACGACCGCGAAGAACGGCGCCTTGCCGTCGACGGGGCCGGGGTTGCGGGTCCAGAACTCGTAGTGGCCCTCGTCGTCCGTGAACGAGCGCCCGTAGCCGGTGAACGAATGGCCGTCGCGACGGAGAGATCCGCGCGCACGCGGCACCGTGCCATCCGTGTCGGCGCCGAAGATCTCGACGACCGCGTCGGGGATCGGATGGCCGTTGCCGTCGAGCACCGTCCCGCCGAGCACGATCGCGCCGGGGCTGTGCGGGAAGGCGACTTGCGCCATCCCCTCGAACTCGAGCCCGAACTTGAAGAACGGGCCGACGGTCTGGCCGGCGGTGGGGGCGAGCGTCTTCTCGCCGAGGTCGCTGCGGGTCATCAGTGCTCGTCTCCCTCGGGCTCGAACCACGTCGCGTCGGGGCCGTCGACGACGATGTCCCAGCGGTAGCCCATCGAGAACTCGGGCACCGTGAGGTCGTGGTCGTAGGTCGCGATGAGCCGCTCGCGGTCCTTGGGGTCGCGGATCGTGTTGTAGATCGGGTCGAGCGCGAACAGCGGGTCGCTCGGGAAGTACATCTGCGTCACGAGGCGCTGCGTGAAGCCGCGGCCGAAGACGGAGAAGTGGATGTGCGCGGGTCGCCACGCGTTGACGTGGTTCTTCCACGGGTAGGGGCCGGGCTTGATCGTCGTGAACGAGTACTCGCCGTTCGCGTTCGTGATGGTGCGGCCCGCGCCCGTGAAGTTCGGGTCGAGAGGCGCGGGGTGCTGGTCGCGCTGGTGGATGTAGCGGCCCGCGGCGTTGGCCTGCCACAGCTCGATGAGCTGATGGGCGATCGGCCGGCCCCAGCCGTCGAGCAGACGGCCGCTCACCGTCATCCGCTCGCCCTGCGGCTCGCCCGCGTGCTGCAGCGTGAGGTCGGACTCGATCGCGGCGACGTCGCGCTCGCCGTACGCGGGCGACCAGAGCTCGATCGTCTCGGGGTCGACGAGCTTGGGGTTCTTCGTCGGGTGACGCAGGATGCTCGACCGGTACGGCGGGAAGTCGTAGAGCGTGCTCGGCACGTTCTCCCCCGCCGCGACGCGCGCGGCGGCGTCGGCGTGGATCTGCCGGATCTCCTCGGTGATCTCCGCCTGGCTGACCTGATCGGGCGAAGCGAGGAGCGACTCGGGGGCCGGCGCTGTCTGCTCTGGCGTCATGGTGTCTCCTTCGACGGGCTGCGGATCCAGTCTCGCGCCTGCGTGCGCGTGGAGGACGAGTTCCTCCCGGTGAGTGGGACGAGGACGGGCGGCGCGGATGGCCAGGACCGGCTTGTCTAGGTCGCGTCGCGGAGCTCGCGGGTCAGGGCG
>JAPSIU010000490.1 GCA_031178565.1 Leucobacter sp.
CGGCTCGCGTGACCCTCACGATCGCGTCGTTCGGGTGCTCGATCGCCGGGATGTCCTTCTCCTCGACCCGCACCCGGTACGGCCCGCGGTACACCATCGCCTTCATCGCGCCTCCTTCTCGCCGTGTTGGAGGTCCCAGCCTCGGGTGAGGGTCCGCACCGCCTCAACCCGCTTGCCGATCGGCGCCGAATGTGCGACGAGCAGCCTCAGCGCCCCGAGCTGGCGCGCTCGAACAAGCGCGGTTTCATGACGAGGGTGCGGTGGAGGTGGTCGTCGCGTTGCTCGATCTCCTCGAGCAGCAGGCGTGCGGACGCACGGCCCATCTCGCGCCCCGGCTGACCCACGGTGGTGAGAGGCACCGGGCTGTCGTCGGCGAAGTGGTTGTTGTCGTACCCGACGACCCTCATGTCGTGGGGCACGCGCAGCCCGGCGAGCATCATCGCCTGGATCGTCCCCGACGCCAGCGCGTCCGCGGCCGCGACGAGCCCGTCCGGTCGGTCCTCGGGACGGCGCGCGGCGAGCTGCTCGCCCAGCTGATGACCGCCCCGCACGGTCAGGCGCTCGGTCTCGATGAGCTCGAGGGCCACGCCGTCGGCTTCCGCCACCGCGCGCAGCGCTCCACGATGGCGGCTGGACACGGCGGACAGCGTGAGCGGGCCGCCTGCGAACGCCAACCGGCGGCAGCCGCGCTCGATGAGGTGCCGGGCGGCCAGGTAGCCGCCGTGCGCATCGTCCGAGACCACGCCGCAGGATGTGGCGTCCCCCGGCCAGTTCACCTGCACCACGGGCATGCCGCGTTCTCGCACCGCCTGCGCGGCCGTGAGCGGAGCGTCGAGAGGAGCGAGCAGGATGCCGGAGAGCTGGGTCTCCTCGAAGAGCGACAGGTATTCGTCCTGCTTCTGCAGATCCACGTCGCTGTTGGCCAGCAGCAGCTTGATGCCTCGTTCGTCGAGCACGGACTGCACGCCGCGCTCGATGTCGAGGAAGAACGAGTTCGCGAGATCCACGATGACGAAGCCCACCGTCTCCGCCTTGCCGAGCACGAGCGATCGCGCCGCGCTGTTCCGGACGAAGCCCAGCTCCTCGATCGCGCGATGCACGCGATCACGCGTCTGCGGGCTGACCAGGTCGGGATTGTTGAGCACGTTCGACACCGTGCCGAGGGACACGCCGGCCTGACGGGCGACGTCCTTCATCACGGGCCGCCCGCGTTCCGCGGAGTTCATCGTCGTACTCATCTGGTTACGCACCCTATCCGACATCGGGCTTGCGATTGAAACGCTTCAGTTCTACAGTTTGAAGCGCTTCAATGCGCGGTCACAGCGGCCCGCCCGCATCAAGGAGGATTCATGGAGCTCGTGTCACGCAGGACATGGAAACGCAGTGCATTCACCCTCGTCGCGGGCGCCTCGGCGTTCGCCCTCGCCGGATGCGGCGGGGGAGGGGGCGGCGGCAACGCCGGCTCGGACGCCTTCTCGCTGCTCGTCAACGTCGAGAACACCGAGGTCCCCGCCGTGCTGGAGACGCTCGCGAGCGAGCAGTGCAGCGCCGAGGCCGACGCTCTCCCGCTCGAGGTCGAGACCGTGCCGCAGACGAATCTCGACCAGCAGCTGCAGCTGCTCGCCGGGCAGGGTGCCCTCCCCGTGCTGTACTCCGCGGGCAACGCGCCGGCCCTCACGCAGGAGCTCGCCGACGCGGGGCACGTCGCCGACTTCGACCAGGTCCTCACCGATCTCGACGTGATCGACAGCATCGAGCCCGCGGCCATCTCGACCATCGAGTCGCTCTACGGAGGCTTCCGTACCCTGCCGTTCGAGTACAACGTCGAGGGCAT
>JAPSIU010000127.1 GCA_031178565.1 Leucobacter sp.
GCCGGCCGCCCACCTCGACGAGCGGCTTCACCGTGGTGAAGCCGTGTCCCTTGCCGACAACAGCCGTAAGCTCGCTCGCGCCATCGCTACTACGGCCAGATTCCTCGAAGTCCCAAGAGGTCGACCCGAGCTCGTCGGGGAACTCCATCTCCTCGTCGGCCCAGTAGGTGATTGGCACCTTCCCCTTCTTGATGCGCTCCAGGTAGGTCTTCGTGCGGGGCCGCCCCTGTCCGTCGCGCCCAAACCAGATGAACGGCCACTCCGGCTCTGATAGACGTGCCTCCGCCCGTTTGACCGCCTCAGGCCCATGACCGTCCTTCAGCAGGAGCGCTTTCGCCTTCCCATCGTCGATCGACACCTCGTGATAAGTGGAACCCCACTGCTCAACCCAGGCCTTGATGTTCCGTTTGGGGTGACGCCACGCGCCTTCGCCCGCGGGGTAATGCAGCTCTCCGGTGAACGGAGACTGGATTGCGTAGTCGCCGGCATGGCTCCATGTACGCGCGGTGAGATTGCCTTCTCGCCACAGACCCTCCGGATCTCCGTCCGGATTGCTGTACCGCCGGTTGTCGGCGTCCGTCCGGTCCATCGAGGCGGTCTTCGCCCGCTGGAGATCGCGTGCGTAGACGAGCACGTACTCAGTGGTGGTCGTGACGCCGCCCTTGTCCGAACGAGGCGCGGCGGTCTTCTGCCAGTTGATAATCGCAACGCGGTTCTCCTCGCCGAAGAGCTCGTCGAGCATCTGGCCGAGATGGAACAGCTCGCGATGGTCGATGCAGATCGCGAGGACTCCTGACGGCTTCAGCATCGCCCGCATCATCTGCAGGCGTGGATACATGAACTTCATCCACTTGGTGTGCTTCGCGGGGTCGTCGCTGCCCACGAACTCGCCCATGTCCGGGTCGTTAGGATCTGTATCCCACTTGTCGTTGTAGCGGAAGTCGTCGCCCGTGTTGTACGGCGGGTCGGTGAGGATCAGATCCACGTGGCCTCGCTCGCGGTACAGCGAGGCTAGCGCCTGGAGATTGTCGCCCTCGATGAGCAAGTTCCTCGCGCGACCATGCTCGTCGCCAGCGCTGTACTTCTTGATCGTGCGCAGGCTGCGCGGGCGCACGCGGCGGCCGAGCTGGCGGGCGAGGACTTTGCCGGGGAACGAAAGGTTCACGCCAGCCCCGGTCTTCTCACGGATCATCTCGATCAGCTGCTCGACGGGAAGATCCTCAAGCGCGGTGGCGTCATCCATGCGTGTCCTTCGATAGGCGGATCAGGGGTCGTGAAGGCATGTTCCGCTCATGCCAAGACACTCATTGATCCTAGTCGGGGGCTCCGACAGTGACGGTTATGAGACCGAAATTTTACGACTCGACCTGGGAAAAGTATGATCCCGCCACTCCGGGCGCGAAGCGCTCGATCTACCGCAGCCCCTCGAACGGGTCGACCAGCGACTGCACGCCGTGCTCCGGGCACACGAACGCGATCCTCGCGCCCTGCTCGTCGGAACCGAACGACGGGTCCGGCTCACAGTCGCCACCGCAGACGGCGCACGTCCTGTACTCGTCGCTCGTCGGCACACGCACGGGGATGCCGTCGACCTCGCCCAGCTCGTCGAAATCCACGGCTCGACTCTACAGATCTCCCTGGCATCCGACAGGATGGACGGACGCCAGCCGCTCGTGACGCAGAACTGGGGATCTCATGTCCGTGAAGGAGCGCTTCGACCCCGTCGAGGGGCGTCGCGAGTCGATGGCCAACATCCTCGCCAGCTGGGACCTCGAGGGCGCGCGCCCCGACGCCGAGGGCATGCAGATCGTCAGGGACTACGTCGACGGGAAGACCGATCTCGACGGCGCTCTAGAAGCCGTCGGCCGCCGCTTCGAGCAGTTCCGCGACAAAGAGGTGTAGAGATGGCATCCCATGAGTTCGACTGGTCTGCCGACCCATAGTGCGTTCTCGGCGGCAGCGAGGCGCAACTGAGCGAGTTCCCGAACTCAGTTGCTTCACTCGTGGCCCGGCAGGTACTCGAACACGATCAGTCACCTACCCCTGCCTTGAGCTACCCGAAGAAGTACGACAGCTCGTCGTTGTAGATATAGCGGATCTCGTCTGGGGCATCGAAGTCCAGCTCGCCCGACACGACGATGCCCTCGTCGGCGTCCTTGTCGAAGTAGCCCGGGAGATCAGCCTGGTTCTTCTTAGCGGCGCTCAGGAACCGGAGAAAATGCGCGCGCGCCTCAGTGTCGGCGATCCCCAGGTCGACCTTGCGCCCAGTGAGCTTCTCCCTGAGGCGCGCACTCAGGGCACCGGCCTCGTTCCTGTACTCGTCGATGTAGCAGCGCGTGGTCTTCGTTCCCATGCCAGAAGACTCTACTCTGGGCAGGGCTTGTGGCCCCGGCCCGGCAGTCAGCCCTGGCTGCTATTCATCCTCGGTCGGTTTCAGACGCGGTTCCATGCCGGTCATCGCGAGGAATCCCTCCGGCGTCGAGCATTTCCGGATGAGCCGCTGTACCCACGCCTTCGTGTAGCGGTAGGTCTTCGTCGGCTCGTCGTACTCGCAGAAGTCGGAGTTGGTCCTCGCGGGGTTCGAGTCGCCGTTGAGCGGTCGGATCCCTTCCTGCTTCCAGGCCGCGGTGAAGTGGCTGACGTTGAAGACGTAAGGGATCGCCGCCTGCACCTCCTGGGCCGCCTTGGTCGGCATGAGTCGGCCCAGACCGGAGACCGCCACCTTCCGATCGCGCGTGATCACCTGTCCACGCCTGCCGAGTTCCTCGGCGAACTCGCGCTCCTCCTCGGTCATGTCGGCGTAGTGCGTGAACTGCATCGCGACGGCATCAGGATCCCGCGGAGCGAGCTCGACCATCGCGCGGAGCCGGAACTCGTAGCGGGAATCGCTGGTCACCTGCTCGTCGAGGCCAGCCTCGTAGTCAGTGACGAAGCTCCTGAGATCGGCAGGCAACGTCCTGCGGAAACGTCGAAGCGCCTGCTCGCCCTGTGACGTGAACGTCCCGACGAAGATCGGCAGCCGCAATCGCAGGGCCAGCGACTGGTTCTCTCCGAACTGCTCAGTCAACTCTGACTCGTAGTTGACCAGAAGCGCGTGAGCGTGGCCGGCGAGGTTGAGCATAAGGGCCTCGTCGGCGTGCGCGTGCCGGTGCTCCAACCTGTTCCGCAGCTTGATGAACAGCGAGAGGTTGGCCCGCACCGGGTCGGACTCCGCTGGCCATCGCTCCTTCATCGACCGCTCGAGCTCCCACCGCTTCGCCTCCCCGTCTATCCTTAGGAGGCGCTTCTTGAACTTCGGATCCCAGTACCGGAAGTCCACGTCGTCGCGGACGAACTGCGCGTGCAATAGGTAGAGCCATGCCAGGTGCATGTGGATGACGAATCCCTCGAAGGCGCGGGCCTCGGCGGAGTCGTTGTACAGCCGCACCGCCAGGCACGCCTCCTCGATGCTTGCGTCGAGCGTCGCTTGCCATCGAGGAGGTCGAGCCATGAACCGAGGCTATCGGCACCCTCCCACAGCGAGCGTTATGCGAGAGAGCGCCCATCCCCACGGGCCCTCAAACGACGCTTGTCGACTACCCTGGTGTGCCCTCGATAAGCAATTGCCTATTACCACTCGAATGGGGAGTCGACTCCCATTCGAGAAAGACCGCCTGATCAGGGTTTAATTAGCTTTCCATGCTACGTTGGATCCGCTGATCGAGCAGCATCCCGACCAGCAGAGCCAGCGGGTTGTTCGTGAGCAGGTCGTCGGCGGCGGTGTCTCCGGTGATGTGAAGGGCCATGGGAACAAGTCTGGCATTCACGGGTGGTGGAGCTGAAATGGAGGCTCGCGACTCAGGACGGCGCGGCGGACCGGGCTCTGGTCAGCAGGAACGGCCGTGCCAGGTCGGTGTTGTCGAAGACCCAGTCGGCGCGGGAACGGGGATCCGCTTCTTGCAGGTACAGCCGCTGTCCGTGGACGTAGCGGTGGTTCGACGCGGCTTCCGGGTCGGGGTCGTGCCGACCCGCGAAGCGTGCGTTCCCGCGCGGAACGCTGATGACGAAGGGCACCTCGAGCCAGATGGTCGCGTCCCAGACATCGATGAGTTCGGGCCGGTGCAGGAAGATCCCGTCGACGAGCACAATTCCGTGGGGTGGCACGGCCATGGGCTCCGCGCTGACCGGCTTGTCCAGGGCAACGTTCCAGATCGCCGGCGTGATCGGAGCCCCGCGTCGCAATGGCTCGACCACATATCGCCGGAACTCTGGATACCGGTATGAGCCGCGGTAGAACCCCTCCGGACCGGGGCCGGCTTCTCGGCGGACAGCCCTGGAGTGGTGGAAGCCGTCGATGCTGACTTGAACGACCGGTCGACCGCCCACGGCCTGGGCGTGCTCTGCGATCTCATCGGAGAGATGCGACTTGCCCGCGCCATCGAACCCGTCGAGCGCGATCAGGGCGTGCGACCCCGGCTGGACCTGCTGCAACTCATGCCAGAGCCATGAAACGACCTTCCGTCGTTCGCTCGAAGCCTTCATCGGTAGACCTCTCTCCGGTGGGCGATTCGCAGCACGAGGATCACCAACTCGTCGTCGTGGATGTCGTAGACCACGCGATAGTCCCCGATTCGGATCCGCATCTCACCGGCGCCGCCGACGAGCGTGATGGATCCTTCTGGTCGAGGATCCGCGGCGAGTTGCTCGATCGCGCGTCCGATGCGACGCGCTTCCTGCGGGTGGATGCTGCGGAATGCCTTGGCCGCGGCTCGGCTGTAGGTGATCTGATACGCCACTGGCGGAGTCCGACGCTCTCAGAGGCCGAGCTCGGCCATCAACTCCTCGTGGGAGACCCGGGGTTCGGTTTCGGTGCGAGCCGCCCGCGCTGCGCGAATGTCGGCCTGGTCCTCGAGAGCTTCGATAGCACGATCGTAGAACTCCGGTGACACGACGACTGCGCGACGCCCGACACCTCGAGAGGTGATCTCGACAGGCTCCCGCTGGGCCGCAGCGATGTAGTCGCTCTGGCGCGCACGGAACTCGGAAAGGGTGATCGCGGTCATACAAGAATGTTACAACTTGTACAAGATGCACGCAAGAGTGAGTGCATGGCTACCGAACCTCCTGGTCGAGCAGCATCCCGACCAGCAGAGCCAGCGGGTTGTTCGTGAGAAGGTCGTCGGCGGCGGTGTCTCCGGTGACGTGAAGGGCCACGCCTCCAGTGTCTCAGGCCAGGCACACGTGCGGCACCGCGGCTCCGGATGCCAGTTCCGCTGCGAGCTCGTCATCGAGGCCCGGCTCCGTCCCACATGCGTCCCCGAGGTGTGCGAGGGCGGCGCCGCGCCGGTCATTGAGCGGAGGTGAACGTACGAGCGTAGGAGAGTGTGACGCGGATTCGTCCTGCGGCGGGCGGATCGCCTACGTCCGAAGAGCGACTGGAGTCAAGGACGTACGCGCTGCTCAGGCGGTCGCGGCGTCCGACGCCGAACCCGACTCGGCGCTCAGCCCGTACAGAGTCTCGAGCGCAGCGTGGAAGTCGTCGGCACGGCCTTCGGCTGCGAGCTCGTGCGCACGTGTCGTCGGGGTGTGCAGCAGCACGCCCGCGAGGTGACGCATGGCCTGCTCGACCATCCCGTTCTCGTCGCCACGACGACGGGCGCGGTCGATCTCGGCCTCGAGCAGCCCGAAGATATGGGTGCGCAGCGCGACGACCGCGGGGGTCACGCTCTGACGCGAACCGTCGAGATGGAAGCTCTCGGCCGCCTCGCGCACGACGTCACGAGCGGCGTCGGTCGCGTGCAGCTCCTCAAGCGGGGCGTGCAGGCGGATCGTCTCGAGATCCAGCAGCGCGACGCCCTCGAGCTGCGCCACGGCCGGGTCGACGTTGCGCGGCATGCCGAGGTCGATCACGAGCTGCGAGGCGGAGTGGCCGGGCACCGGGCATCCCGCCGCCGCCCCTGCCGGGCGCTCGAACTGCGCAGGACCCAGCACCATCTCGGTGGTGGTGCAGGTGATCAGCAGCGACGAGCGCTGCGCGACGGTGGCGTAGTCGTCGGCTGAGACCGGGCGGATGCCGTGCTTCTTGGCGAACGGCACGGCGCGGCCAGACGGGGAGTAGACCGAGATGTCGACGGCGCCGCGCTCACGAAGCGTCGCGAGGGTGACGGCGGCATAGGAACCGGTGCCGACCAGCAGCACGCGCTCGGCGCTCCAGTCGGCGATGCGGCTGTCGGCGAGCTCGAGCGAGAGGCGCACGAGCGAGCGGCCGGCCCGGTGCAGGGCGGTGACGTTCTTGACCTTGCGCTGCGCCTGGCTGGCGCGCTGGAACAGGCGCTCGAGCTGTGGCGAGGTGGTGCCCTGCTCGCGTGCTCCGCTGAGGGCGCGACGCACCTGGCCTGCGATCTCGCCCTCGCCCGAGACGACGGATTCCAGACCGGACGCGACCGAGAACAGATGCTCGGCGACATGCGGGTCGTCGACGACCTGGTACGACCCCGAGAGATCTGCGGAGGGGATGCCGGTGGCCTGCGCGACCGTCTCGATAACCGCCTCCGAGTCGACCTCCTCGGCCTCTACGTAGGCTTCGAATCGGTTGCAGGTGGCGAGCACGACGGCTCCCTGCACGCCGGCAGCCATCAGGCTGGGGGCGACGGTCTCGGGGTGGCGGCTGAGGCGTTCGAGCAGTTCGAAAGAGGCGGTCTTGTGACTCGCCGTCACGCAGAGCAGCACGGATCAAGTCTACGCCGCCGCGCTGCACGGGGCATCCAAGGGCGACCTAACCCGCGAGCGACGCGGCGCCCGGCGGGCGCATAGGAGCCCGGTGCGAGGATGACGGCATGAGTGATCTGCTGCGCGCGCTCGCCGGCGAGACCCCCGAGCGCACCCCCGTCTGGTTCATGCGTCAGGCCGGGCGGTCGCTGCCCGAATACCGCGAGCTGCGGGTCGGCACTCGGATGCTCGATGCCTGCCTCACGCCCGACCTGGCATCCGAGATCACCCTGCAGCCGGTGCGCCGGCACAAGGTCGACGCGGCCGTGTTCTTCAGCGACATCGTCATCCCGCTGCGCCTCGCCGGTGTCGAGGTGGAGATCGAGCCCGGCCGCGGACCCGTCTTCGCGAACCCTGTGCGCACGGCGGATGACGTCGCCCGCATCACGCAGATCGACCCCGCCGACCTCGACGGCACCGCGGTCGCCGAGGCGGTGCGCCTGACCGTCGCCGAGCTGGGGGACACCCCGCTGATCGGCTTCGCGGGTGCCCCGTTCACGCTCGCGGCTTACCTGATCGAGGGGGGCCCTTCCAAGGAGCACATGCGCGCCCGCGCCATGATGCACGCCGACCCCGAGGCGTGGAACGCGCTCGCCGGCTGGCTGTCGCGCATCTCGCGTCGCTTCCTCGAGATCCAGCGCGACGCCGGCGCCTCGGTCGTGCAGCTCTTCGACTCGTGGGCGGGGTCGCTGAGCGCCGCCGACTACCGTGCGCACATCGCGCCGCACTCGAAGGCGGCGCTCGAGGGC
>JAPSIU010000491.1 GCA_031178565.1 Leucobacter sp.
TCATCAACGGCGCCGTGGTTGATGTAGCTGTAATCGACGAAGCCCTCGTCGTCGCGCAGCGTCCGAGGGGCCGGCAGGTCGAGGATCTCGAAACCGGCCGAGGTGTCGTCGAGGTACCGCTCGGCGACCTCCCGGTTGGTCTTCGCGATGACGTGGTCGGGGTGCGACTCGGCGTCCTGCCGGTGCATCAGGAGGGTGTCCGGGGTCGCGAATGCCGCGAGGATGTCGGAGTGGCCGCGGGTGCCGAAGGTGTCGTGGTCGCGGGCGAGCCCGCGCGGAAGCCACAGGGCGCTCGTGGTGCCGATCGTGCGGTTCAGCTCGGCCTCGACCCGCTCCTTCGTCCACCCGGGGTTGCGGCCCGGGTCGAGCTGCACCGTCTCGGTGAGGACCACGCGGCCCGTGCCGTCGACCTGGATGCCGCCGCCCTCGTTCGTCATCTCCGAGTCGACGAGGGTCGCGCCCGCGGCCTCGGCGACGATCCGGCCGATGTGCTGATCATTGTCCCATTGAGCCCAGCTCTGCCCGCCCCAGCCGTTGAACACGTAGTTCACCGCGCCGAGCTCGCCGTCGTCGCCGATCACGAAGCTCGGCCCGATGTCGCGCATCCACGCGTCGTTGAGAGGGGCGGTGATGCGATCGATCTGCGCGGAGAGGTACTTCGCAGCGATCTCCTCGTCACCCGGGTTCACGACGACCGTCACGGGCTCGAACTCGCTCGCCGTGTTCGCGACCGCGGACCACGTGCGTCGGGCCTCCTCGGCCTCGATCTCGGTGTCGCCGAGCGTGTACCCGCTCGTCGGCCAGGCCAGCCAGAGCCGCTCCTGCTCATGGCCCTCGATGGGCATGCGCCACGTGGTCATCTCGTTCTCCTCGTCGACAGTCGTGTGTGGGTCCGCGAAGCCACAGTCTACTGCTCGCCGAGGGGTCGCCGGACGCGGATCCCTCCGGGCGTCGGAGCCGAGACCCGGTCCGCGCGCGCCGCCGGGCTTCCGTGTCCGAATCGTGATTTGCGGAGGAAGCGCGGGGCTGCCGAAACTGTACTATTGCACACAGCGTCGCGACTCCGGCGCCACCTCTTCCACGGATCCAATGAAGCATCGGGAAAGGATGTTTTATGTTCTCTACTCACACTCCACGTGCGCGTCGCCTCGCGGCCGCCGGAGCGCTCGTCTTCTCGGCCGCGCTCGTCCTCACGGGATGCTCGGGCGGGCTCGCGGGCGGAGGCGGCGACGAGGGATCCGGCGACGGTCCCATCAAGCTCGGCATGCTCGCCCCGTTCTCGGGATCGGAGGCCGCGTTCGGCGACTACATGAAGTACGGCGCCCAGCTGGCGATCGACGAGATCAACGCCGACGGCGGAGTCGACGGCCGCGATCTCGAACTCGTCACCGAGGACGACGGCTGCGACGCGACCGCCGCGGTCGCCGCGGCGCAGAAGCTCGTCACCGCCGGGGTCGAGGGTTCCGTCGGCGGCTACTGCTCGGGCGCCACGCTGCCCACGCTGCCGATCTTCGAGGAGGCCGGTATTCCGATGGTCATCCCCGCCGCGAACTCCAACGAGCTCGTCGACCAGGGCGCCTTCATGATCAACGGCACCGGCACGCAGCAGGCCGACGCGGCCGTCACCTGGATGAACCAGGTCGGAGCGAAGAACGTGGTCCTCATCGACGACAATCAGGCGTATCCGAAGGACCTGGCGGACTCCATCGAGGAGCAGGCCGAGGGCATGGAGATCGCGCGCGAGTCCGTGAATCCGAAGGAGAAGGACTTCTCGGCCAACGTGAACAGCGTGCTCAGCGCGAACCCCGACTTCGTCGTGTGGACCGG
>JAPSIU010000492.1 GCA_031178565.1 Leucobacter sp.
CGGCGACATGGCGGGCAAGATGCGTTCCGCCGTCGCCGAGACCATCACCGCGCTGCCGCTGTCGGTGCGTGTGGGCGTCATCGGCGGTGCGGGCGGAAGCCTCGTCGCGCCCGGCGGCCCCCGCGTGGTCGACAGCGGCTTCCCCGAGGAGATCAAGCCCGAGGCGATGGAGGCCATCGGCATCCTCGAGGATCTGCAGGCCGACTCCACCGGCCGCGAGTGGTTCTACATCCACCCCGCGGGCGGCTTCGGCGCGTGGGCTCCCGGGGAGCGCACCGGCTCCTACCGCACCGGCGGCGACGTCATCGTGACCGACGAGAAGGGCGAGTCGTTCATCTCGGGTGCGGACTTCGCCATCGCGGTGCTCGACGAGATCGAGGAGCCGAAGCACCGGAACGACAGGTTCACCGTCGGGTACTGACCGATCCGCTCAGACGAGATCGCGCCAGTCGACCGCGTCGTCCTCGTCGCCCGGCACCGGCACGTCGGAGGTGATCACGGGAACCGCCGACGTCTCGGTGGGCGGCCCCATCACGGTCGCCTCGTCGCGGCGATGACGGAGCACATCGTCGATGTACGAGGAGACGACCTCGGCGATCGGAATGGACCGTCCGCGCGCCTGCGACATGTACCACCGATGCTCGAGCACCTGGTGGAACACCTCCGCCGGCTCGAGCTTCGAGCGCAGGTCCCACGGGATGGCCTTCACCACGGGCTCGAAGACCCGCGTGAGCCACTCGTGTGCGACCATCTCCTCGTCGCTGCCGAGCCGTGAGACGCGGGCCGCGAACTCGTCCATGTCGTTGAGCAGGCGGCGGGCCTGATTCTCCTCCACGTCGAGCCCGGTCAGCCGGAGCAGGCGCCGCTGGTGGTGGCCGGCATCCACGACCTTCGGCTGGATGAGCACGTTCGTGCCGTCAGGGGTCTCGTCGATCGACATCTCGCCGATGTCGAAGCCGAGGCTGTTGAGGCGCTGCACGCGCTCGGTGATGCGCCACGTCTCGTTCGCGGCGAAGGTCTCCGTCTCCGTCAGAGCGCTCCACAGCGAGCGGTACGACGACATGATGCCGTCCGCGATCGCCACCGCATCGACACCGCCTTCCAGGCGGCCGCCGGCCTCGAGATCCATGATCTCGCCGGCGATGTTCGTGCGGGCGACGTCGAGATCGTGTTCGCGCTGACCGCGCGTGAGGCCGTTCTCGTGCAGCTCGCCGGTCTCGGCGTCCACGAGGTAGGCGGCGAAGGCGCCGGCATCCCGTCGGAAGAGCGTGTTCGAGAGGGAGACGTCGCCCCAGAAGAAGCCGACGTTGTGCAGCCGCACCAGAAGCGCCGCGAGCGCGTCCACGAGACGCGTCGCCGTGTCGGGGCGCAGCACCTGGGTGAACAGCGCCCGGTAGGGGAGCGAGAAGCGAAGATGCGCCGTGACGAGGGCGGCCGGGAGGGGTTCGCCCTTGGGAGTGCGGCGCCCGTCGATCACCGCGACGCGACCGACGCAGGGCACGTCCAGGCGCGCGAGCGATCCGAGCATCTCGTACTCGCGCTGCGCCATCTCGGCCGTCGTCTCCTTGACGGCCACGACGCGTCCGGACAGGCTCGCGAATCGGACGAGGTGACGCGAGAGTCCCTTCGGAAGCGACACGATCGCGTCGCTCGGCCATTCGCCCAGCGGCGTCGACCAGGGAAGGGCCAGCAGGCCGGCGTCGACGCTGCTGGCGGTGATGCTCAAGGAGTGGACCACGGGATCCTCGGGGGCGACCGTGATGTCGGAGGCGGCGAGGACGTCGGCGACCGTGGAGCCGAAGGTCTGGACGCTTCGCG
>JAPSIU010000493.1 GCA_031178565.1 Leucobacter sp.
CCCAGTACGGGTCGACGCGGTCCATCAACGCCTCCGCCGCCGCGGCCGTCGTCATGTACGAGTGGTGCCGCCGGTACGCCTGACGCTCAGGCTCCGACGGCGAGCCACTCGGAGCGGCGGACGCGCCAGCCGAGGGTGCCGAGCCGGGCGAGCATGTAGACGCCGAAGAAGCACACCGCGAGCCACGCCAGGCCGGCGGCGCCGTGGGGGTGCACGGCGGCGACGAGGAGCAGTGCAGGGACGTACGGCACGAGGTTCACCGCTCCCGCGATCGCCAGGTACCTCGCATCCCCCGCCCCCATCAGCACGCCGTCGAGGACGAACACGATCCCGCAGACGGGCTGCGCGACCGCGAGGACCAGCAGCGCCGGTTGGATGAGGGCAGCGAGGTCGCGGTCGCCGGTGAACGCGATGCCGATCACCCCGGACAGTGCCGCGATGACGAGACCCACCACGACGCCGAACCACGCACCCCACGCGACGGTGCGCCCGAGCACCTGCCGCACGAACGGCTCGTCGCCCGCTCCGAGTCCGCGACCGATGAGCGCCTGCGAGGCGATCGCGAGCGCGTCGAGGGCGAACGCGGCGGTGGAGAAGATCGTGAAGGCCACCTGCCAGCCGGCGAGCTCCTCGGTGCCGAGCGCGGTCGCGACGCCGACCGTGGCGAGCAGCGCGACGCGCAGCGAGACGGTCCGCAGGAACAGCCACCCGCCTGAGCGCGCCGATCCGCGCACGCCCTCGCGCTGCGGCAGGACGGATGCCGCGTGCCGCCGCGCGAGCCGCCCGATGACGACCGCGTAGGCGGCGACCATGCCCCACTGCGCGACCACGGTCCCGGCGGCGGAGCCGGCGATCCCCCATCCGAAGCCGTAGATGAACAGCCAGTTGAGGAGGGCGTTGGCCGCGAAGCCGAGCCCGGCGATCCACAGCGGGGTGACCGTGTCCTGCATCCCGCGGAGAAGGCCCGTCGCCGCGAACACGATGAGCATCGCCGGAAGGCCCCACATCGAGAGGCTCAGATAGGCCACCGCCTGCTCCGCGACCTCGGGTGCCGGGTCGAAGAGGGCGACGAGCGCCGGCGTGGTGAGCGACCCGATCAGCGCGAGCAGCGCGCCGAGTCCGAGCGCGAGCCACAGTCCGTCGATGCCGACGCTGACCGCGCTGCGGGAGTCGCCGGCTCCGAAGCGGCGCGCGACTGCAGGGGTGGTCGAGTACGCCAGGAACACCATCAGGCCGACGATCGTTTGCAGGATCGCACCCGCGATGCCGAGACCCGCCAGCGGCACGACACCGAGGTGCCCGACCAGCGCGGCATCCACGATGAGGAACATCGGCTCGGCCACGAGTGCGCCGAGCGCGGGGACGGCGAGGCGCAGGATCTCGCGGTTGAGGGTCTGCGCAGGCACGGCTTTCAGCCTAGGGGCGGCCGGAGACGCGGGGAGGCGACATCCGGGTGGCCGCAACTCCGCAGGATCGGCGGTTCGGCACCGGATCTGGGCCGCCAGGGCGACCGGCGGGTCGGGATCGGAGGAGTTACAGCGGGCGCACCGAGCACAAAGAAGAGACCCGCGCCGCCGGATCGGCGTCGGCGGCGCGGGTCGGTCGGGGAAGCGGGGTCAGGCGTCGGTGCGGGGCATCGGCGCGAGGCGCGTCAGCTGCGTGACGTGGCGCGGCTCGAGCTCCTGGATCGACGAGACGCCGAGCAGCTTCATGGTGCGCTCGATCTCGCTGCGGAGGATCTCGATCGTCTTGTCGACGCCCGCGCGCCCTCCGGCCATGAGGCCGTACAGGTAGGCGCGGCCGATGAGCGTGAACT
>JAPSIU010000494.1 GCA_031178565.1 Leucobacter sp.
TCGCTGTCCACGATCGTCGTCGCGCTCAACGCGCAGCTGCTCCGCCGGCTGGATCTCCGGCCCGAGGCGCTGATCTGACGGGGAGCGTCAGGGCTTCCTCAGCTCCTCGGCGAGCATCACGAGGATGCCGCTGGGGCCGCGGAGATAGGTGAGCTTGTAGATGCCCTCGTAGTTCGCCACGCCGCGAAGCGGATGGCAGCCGTGCCTCGCCGCGATCTCGAGGGATTCCTCGATGTCGTCGACGGCGAACGCCACCCGGTGCATCCCGATCTCATGGGGAAGCGTCGGGTGCGTCTCGATCGCCCGAGGGTGGATGTACTCGAAGAACTCGAGACGCCCTCGGCCGTCGGGCGTCTGGAGCACCGCGATCCTGGCGTGGTTGCCGTCGAGACCCACCGCGGTGTCGGCCCACTCGCCGCTGATCGTGTCACGACCGAGGACCGTGAGACCGAGGTCGGTGAAGAACGCGATCGCCTCGTCGAGATCGCGGACCGCGATGCCGACGTTCTCGAGTCTGATGGCCATGCCCGCATGATATCAACCGGATATCACGCGGGCTACGCTGGTGGTATGAGCATCGACGTCCTCCCCGAGCACGAGCTTTCCGAGACCGCCCGCATCGCCCGAGACCTGATCCGGATCGACACGACGAACCGGGGCGGGGGAGACGCCGAGGCCGAGAGGCCCGCCGCCGAGTACGTCGCGGCCTATCTGCGCGGGCTCGGCCTCGAGCCGCGCATCGTCGAGTCGGCTCCCGGTCGTGCGAGCGTCGTCGCCCGCGTCCCCGGCGCCGATCCGGGTCTGCCCGCGATGGTGCTGCACGGCCACCTCGACGTCGTGCCGGCCGACCCGTCCAACTGGAGCGTGGACCCCTTCGCCGGCGTCGTCAAAGACGGCATGCTGTGGGGGCGCGGCGCCGTCGACATGAAGGACATGGACGCGATGATCCTCACGGCGATCGCCGAGCTGCTGCGCGCGGGGGAGCGCCCGCGCCGCGACATCGTCCTCGCCTTCTTCGCCGACGAGGAGAACGGCGGCATCTACGGCTCCCACTACCTCGTCGATCACCACCCCGAGCTCTTCGCGGGGGCGACGACGGCGATCAGCGAGGTCGGCGGGTACTCCATCGACGTCGAGGGCACGCGGGCCTACCTCATCCAGACCGGCGAGAAGTCGCTCGACTGGATCCGCCTGCGGGCCAGGGGAACGGCCGCGCACGGCTCGCGCGTGTGGCACGACAACGCCGTAACGAGGCTCGCCGAGGCGATCGCGGCCCTCGGGCGGCACGAGTGGCCGCTGCGGCTCTGCGACACCACGCGCGAGCTGGTCGGCGAGATCGCCGCGATCCTGGGGGAGGATCCGCGCGAGCTCGGGCCGGAGGAGACGGTGCTGCGGCTCGGCAAGGGCGGCGGCTTCATCCAGGCGAGCCTGCGCACCACGAGCAACCCGACGGTGCTCGCCGCCGGATATAAGCACAATGTGATCCCCGACTCCGCCGAGGCGCTCGTCGACGTGCGCGCGCTCCCGATCGACCAGGATCGGGTGCTCGGAGAGATCCGGGCCATCGTGGGCGACGATATCGAGATCGAGACGGTCCACTCCGACATCGGGCTCGAGGTGCCCTTCGCGGGCGAGCTCGTCGAGGCGATGACCGCGAGCCTGCTGCGGCAGGATCCCGAGGCGCGCGTGCTTCCGTACCTCCTCTCCGGCGGGACCGACAACAAGGCGCTCTCCAAGCTCGGGATCGCCGGCTACGGCTTCGCTCCGCTGCGGCTGCCCGCCGATCTCGACTTCCCCGGCATGTTCCACGGCGTC
>JAPSIU010000128.1 GCA_031178565.1 Leucobacter sp.
GGCCGGGGGTGGTCTTCGACCAGCGGATGGCGCGAGAGCTCGCCGCGGAGCAGCACCTCGTGTTCGGCTGCGGTCGGTACGAGGGGATCGATCAGCGGGTCTTCGACGAGTACGCCGAGCGAGGCCGGGTGCGGCTCGTCAGCATCGGCGACTACGTGCTCAACGGGGGCGAGGTTGCGACGATCGCGATGGTCGAGGCGATCGGGCGCCTGCTGCCGGGTGTCGTCGGCAACCCCGAGAGCCTCGTCGAGGAGTCGCACGAGGACGGGCTGCTCGAGTACCCCAGTTACACGAAGCCCGCGCAGTGGCGCGGGCGCGAGGTGCCGCCGGTGCTGCTCAGCGGCAACCACGCCGCGGTTGACGCGTGGCGCAGAGAGCAGAGCATCGAGCGCACCCGTCGGGTACGTCCCGAGCTGCTGCCCCGTGAACTCGGCGACGGGCCTCGCGGCCGGCACGCGGAATAGGCGGAAATGCTCGCAGGTCCGGGCCGCTAGGCTGGATCCATGCGTGATGTTCTCTCTGCCGTGGTCGGGAAGGCCGTACGGCAAGCGGCTCGGCTGCGCGGCGGGGGATCCGCGCTTCCCGGCCTCGTCGTGGAACGGCTCGATCCCGGGTTCCTCGCGCGCGTGCTCGGCCGGCTTCCCCACGGGGTCGTCGCGGTGAGCGGCACCAACGGCAAGACGACGACCACGAAGATGGTCGTGGAGATGCTCGAGGCCCAGGGGCTCCGGGTCTTCACGAACCGCACGGGATCGAACTTCTCGCGGGGCGTCGTCGCGGCCGCGATCCAGGAGTGCTCGCTGAGCGGTGAGCTGGACGCCGATGTCGCGGTGCTCGAGCTCGACGAGGCGCACGCGATGTACTTCATCGACCGGGTGAAGCCGAGATTCACGCTGCTGCTCAACGTGCTGCGGGATCAGCTCGACCGCTTCGGCGAGATCGACGCCACCGCGAAGCTGCTGCAGCGCATCGCCGACGCGACCACCGAGGGCCTCGTCGTCAATCGCGAGGACCGGCTGGTCGCCGCCATCGGCGAGCGGACGCGAGCGCGGGAGGCGTCCGGAGACGGATCCGGGAGGCCCGATGTGCGCGAGTTCGGTCTCTCCTCGGCCCTGCTCTCCACCTTCCCGAGCGACGACGACTTCCACGGGACGCCCCTCGCGGGAGCCGCGACCGCCGAAGCCCCGGAGCGCCCCGACGCCGACGTCACCCTCGTCGAGCTCGGCGACCACGAGGCCGTCTTCCGCATGGGCGGCACGGATCACCGCACCGGCCTCAAGCTCGAGGGGCTGTACAACACCTTCAACGCCGCGGCCGCTCTCGCGACCGTGCGCCTGGTGCTCGACGCGGGCCCTCTGCCCGGTCATCCCGCGCGCCAACGCGACGCCGACACCGACGAGGCGCTCGTCGCCGCGCTCGCCGAGGTTCGCCCCGCCTTCGGCCGCGGCGAACGGCTGCAGCTCGACGGACAGCCGCTCGAACTCGTGCTCGTCAAGAACCCTGCGGGATTCCGCCTGGGGCTCGCGTCGTTCGACCCGGCCGGTGTCGCGGCGATGATCGCGATCAACGACCAGTACGCCGATGGGCGCGACATGTCGTGGTTGTGGGACGTGGATTTCACGTCGCTCGCAGGAGAGGGCGTGGACACGGTCAGCGGCACCCGTGCCTGGGACATGGCGCTGCGACTCGAACACGACGACGTGCCGGTGGCGCACGTGGATGAGGATCTCGGCCGCGCGCTGAGCGGGTTCCGCGAGCGCACCGGCGGGAGGCCGCGTCGCATCTACTGCACGTACACGGCGATGCTCGAACTGCGGAAAGCGCTGGCCGAGCTGACCGAGGTGGAGGACATCTGGTGAACGAACTCGTGATCGTGTCCCTGTATCCGCGGGACATGAACATCTACGGGGATCGCGGGAACGTGCTCTCGCTCGCCCGCCGCGCTCGTGAGCACGGCTTCACCCCTCGTGTGGTCGAGGTGAACCCGGGCGACCCGCTGCCCGAGAGGGTCGATCTTGTGATCGGCGGCGGCGGGCAGGACTCGGGACAGGGCCGGGTCGCGCTGGATCTGCAGGCGCGAGCCGACGAGTTCAGGTCCCTCGCGGACGACGGGGTCCCGATGCTCGTCATCTGCGGCCTCTACCAGCTCTTCGGTCATCGATTCGTGACGTACACCGGGGAGGAGCTCACCGGCATCGGCGTGCTGGACGTGGAGACCCGGGGCGCGAGCGAGCGCATGATCGGCAACATCGTGCTCGACACCGAGGAGTTCGGAGAGATCATCGGCTACGAGAATCACAGCGGGCACACGAGACTCGGCCCGGGATCCCGTCCGCTCGGGCGCGTCATCCAGGGTGCGGGGAACAATCCCGAGGACGGCGTCGAGGGCGCGCGCACGGCCAACGTGATCGGGAGCTACCTGCACGGCTCGCTGCTGCCGAAGAACCCCGCCCTCAGCGACTTCCTGATCGGCGAGGCGGCGAAGCGCCGCTACGGCGGCTTCGCCGCGGCCGCGGCCGAGAGCGAGACCGTGCGGCGGGCGCGCGAGAGCGCAAAGCGGCGTCCGCGGTAGGAGCCCTCGTCGGTCGGCCCCGGAAATTTTTATATGCGCGGGAATACATTTCCGGCTGGCCCGGTTATCGTTCGGTGAGGCCGTCGAGAGGCGGCCGTCCACGACGAGAAAGGCACCGCATGACCATCACCGCTGACCAGATCCCCGGCTACCGCGCAGGCACCTGGGCGGTCGATCCCACGCACTCGGAGGTCGGATTCTCCGTCCGTCACCTCGCGATCAGCAAGGTCAAGGGCAAGTTCGAGAAGTTCGACGCGACGTTCGTGACCGCCGAGAATCCCCTCGATTCGAAGGTCGAGGCGACCGCCGAGGTCGCGTCCATCAACACGAACGAGAAGAACCGGGATGGGCACCTGCGCACGGGCGATTTCTTCGCGGCCGACGAGTACCCCGAGCTGCGCTTCGTCTCCACCGGAGTGCGCGAGGAGAACGGCGACTTCAAGGTCGACGGCGACCTCACGCTCCGCGGGGTCACCAAGTCCGTGACCTTCGGCTTCGAGTTCGGCGGCTTCGGCGAGGACGCGTACGGCAACTACAAGGCCGGCTTCACCGCCACCACGGTGGTCAAGCGCGAGGACTTCGGCCTCACCTGGAACGCGCCGCTCGAGAAGGGCGGGCTGCTCCTCGGTTCCGACGTCACGATGACGCTCGACGTGCAGGCGTCTCTCGTCCAGGAGTGAAACGCGCGGGCGCGGGCGGGCTCGTCACTCGAGCTCGCCCGTGATCCTGCCCCGGACGCGGCGCAGGTCCTCCATGAGGGAGCCGATGAGCACCCAGTGGTCGGGATGCGGGCGCGGAATCGTGTACGGCGCGGTGAGCGCCGGCGGCTCGGCCGCTCCGTCGTCGGACGCCACCGGCTTCACGAGCAGTTCGAGGTCGTGCGCGGCGCGGCGGATCTCCTCGACCATTCCGACGACGGAGCGATCGGTGACGAGGTCCGGCTCGTACAGGTCGTAGACCGCGCGCGACATGCCGCCGATCTGCGTGACGATCGGCTGGAGCCGCCGGAAGAGGGCGTCGTCTTCCGCGAGCCCCTTCTGATAGCGGCGGCTGCGCGGATTGAGCCGGAGGCTCTCGCGCGCCTGGCGCAGCAGGTCCTCCACCAGCGTGCGCTCGGCCTGCAGCGATCGCGCCTCGGTGTGCATGTCTTCGAGCCACGCGTCGTCGCGCGGCCGGTCGAGGGCGTCGGCGATCCTGCGCAGCGCTGAGGCCGCGTCCTCCGCGAGACCGATGATCGCCTCGTGCACGGGGAGCGTCCGCACCGGAGCGATCACGAGCGCATTGATCGCGAAGCCGATGAGCGCGCCGATGAGCGTCTCGACCAGCCGCTCCACGCCGTAGTGCAGGTCGAGCCCGCCGAGCGCGATCATGAGAAGTGCGCTCACGACGATCTGATTCGCGGCGCTCGGCGTCATCCGCAGCAGCCAGCCGAGTGCGAGGCCGGCGACGAGGGCCGCGATGAAGAGCCACGAGTGCTGCCCCAGGAACTCGCCGGTGAGCAGCGCCACACCGACGCCGAGCAGCACTCCGACGACGCGCTCCATGCCCTTGCTGAGCGACTGATCCACGTTGTCCTGCACGACGAGCAGCGCGGCGATCGCGCCGAAGATCGGCAGCTGCTCGGGGAACACCAGCAGGCAGGTGAACCAGGCGAGGATCATCGCGATGAGCGTTTTCACGACCTGGATCAGCGGCGCCCGCCGATCGGCGATGATGCGCCTGGTGATCTGCCGGGGAGCTCGCCTCCAGCCCGAAGGCGAGGGGACTCCCGTCACAGCAGTCCCAGCTTTCGCAGTTCCTCCCGCAGCGTCGCGCCATCGGGGCCGTACACCCAGGGCACACCGCTCGTACTGCGGTGGAGCCGGGCCTTGGAGCGCCCGCCCGCGAGCACGGCTTCGCCGATCGAGAGCTGGCGGATCGCGACGGCCGCGACGTTCTCGGGGTGAGCCGTCGCGAACTCGTGGTACAGCGCCTCGTCGTGCTGACCGTCATCCCCGAAGAGCACCCAGCGGACGTTCGGGAACTCCGCGCTGAGGCGCTTGAGCTCGCGCTGCTTGTGCTCCTGACCGCTGCGGAACCAGCGATCGTGCGTCGGCCCCCAGTCGGTGAGCAGCAGCGGACCCATCGGGTACAGGTTGCGCGCGAGGAACCGGCTCAGGGCGGGGGCGGCGTTCCATGCCCCCGTCGACAGGTAGATGACGGGGGATCCCGGGTGCTCCGCGACGAGATGGTCGAGCATCACCGCCATGCCGGGCGTCGCCGAACGGGCGTGCTCGTCGAGCACGAAGCTGTTCCAGGCCGCGACGAACGGCCTCGGGAGGGCGGTGATGAGGATCGTGTCGTCGACGTCCGAGATGATCCCGAGCCGTGCGTCGGGATCCACGATGTCGACCGGCGCGTCCGCCGCCTCGCTGTCGCCGGCCTGGAGGGTCACCGTGTGCCAGCCCGGAGGGAGGGAGACGGGGACGATCGAGTCGATGACCCCGCCGCGGTCGGCGACGACCTCGGTGACGGGCTCGCCGTCGATGAGCACGCGTACCGGCTGATGGGGGACGGACAGGCTCGTGAAGGTGCGCCAGCCGCGGACCCGGGAGACCTCCGCCACGTCGGGTCGGAAGCGCGTGTGCTCCATCGTCTCGGGCTTCAGGTAGAGCACCCGGCCGAGCACCCGCACCCACTCGGTCGTGCCGTAACCGATGTACGGGATCACCGATGCGGTCTTCCCCTTCGCGATCGCGCGGCGAGCGCGGCGACCGTGCATCCAGTCCTCCAGGCGCGCTGCGAAGCGCGGCCGGGTGTCGGGTCGGTCCTGCGAGGTCACCCCGCCAGTCTAGGGCGTCGCCGAATAGCTCGACGTCGAGAAGGATGTCACTCGGCATCAAGAGGAATTCGCAGCGAACTCACAGAAAAGGTAGAATCGGAGTTGCCGGTCGCCGACCGGCAGCTCCGGCGAGAATGACATCTCGTGACGGATCTCACTAAGGGAGTGCCGCCCTCAGTGAGGTCCGGCGTTCTCCGTTCTGGAGCATCACGTGAACGAATTCCTCGATGCGTTGACTCTCGCCCGCTGGCAGTTCGGGCTCACGACGCTGTACCACTTCATCTTCGTCCCGCTGACGATCGGCATGAGCCTGCTCGTCGCGATCCTGCAGACCGTCTGGGTGCGCACGGGCAAGCTCAAGTACCTGAGACTCACCCGTCTATTCGGCAAGATCTTCCTCATCAACTTCGCGATGGGCGTCGTCACCGGCATCGTGCAGGAGTTCCAGTTCGGCATGAACTGGTCCAACTACTCCCGGTTCGTGGGCGACATCTTCGGCGCACCCCTCGCGATGGAGGGGCTCGTCGCGTTCTTCTTCGAGGCCACGTTCATCGGCCTGTGGATCTTCGGCTGGGACAAGCTCCCGAAGGGGATCCACGTGCTCACGATCTGGTTCGTGTGGCTCGGGACGGTCGCCTCCGCCTACTTCATCCTCGCGGCGAACGCGTTCATGCAGAACCCGGAAGGCTTTCACATCAACGAGGAGCGCGGACGGGCGGAGCTCACCGACATCGGAGCGGTGTTCATGAACCCCGTCGCGACGCACCAGTTCCCCCACACGCTCTTCGCGGCGATCATGTTCGCCGGCGTCGTCATGGTCGCGGTCGCGGCGTGGCATCTGCAGCGGGGGCAGTTCGTGGACGAGATGCGCACGACGCTCCGCTTCGGCGCGTGGACGAACATCATCGCCTTCATGGGCGTGGGTCTCACGGGCCACTCGCTCGGCATGGTGATGACGGAGACCCAGCCCATGAAGATGGCGGCTGCCGAGGCCCTGTACGAGACCGCGAGCGGACGGGACGCCTCGTTCTCGATCTTCAGTCTGGGCACCCCCGACGGGGCTCATGAGATCTTCTCGATCCGCATCCCGTATCTGCTCTCCTTCCTCTCGAACGGCACCTTCGACGGCAGCGTCGAGGGGATCCGGAACCTGCAGTCCGAGTACGAGGCGCTCTACTGCGGCGCCGACTCGTTGCTGACCTGCCCGGCCGACGGGCAGTTCGCCCCGATCGTCTGGGTGACCTACTGGGCCTTCCGATGGATGATCGGCCTCGGCGCGCTCGCGGCGCTCGTCTCGGCCGTCGGCCTCTGGGTCACGCGCAAGACCACGGACCTGCCGAAGTGGGTGTGGTCGGTGGCGATCTGGACGGCGCCGATCCCGATGCTCGCGTCGCTCGTCGGGTGGATCTTCACCGAGATGGGGCGCCAGCCCTGGATCGTGTTCGGGGTGATGACGACGGAGCAGGGCGTGTCCCCGGGTGTGCCCGCGTGGGCGGTGCTCGTGTCGCTGACCGTGTTCACGGCCGTCTACGGCGCGCTCGCGGTTCTCGAGTTCAAGCTCATCGCGAAGGCGGCGAAGGAGGGCCCGCCCGAGATCGAGCTCGAGGCGGCGGGCGAGGGATCGGATGCGGGCGGCCGCCCCGACCAGCAGAAGCTGACGACGGTCTACTAGGAGAGCCGGAATATGGAAACCATCGCACTGCACGCATCGGAGTCGGCCCTGCCGACGCTCTGGTTCTTCGTGGTCGGCGTACTGCTCATCGGGTACTTCGTGCTCGACGGCTTCGACTTCGGCGTCGGCATGTCGCTGCCCCTCCTCGGTCGCGACGACACGGACCGCCGCCTCATCATCAACACGATCGGTCCGGTCTGGGATCTCAACGAGACCTGGCTCATCGTGGCGGGGGCCTCCCTCTTCGCCGCGTTCCCCGAGTGGTACGCGACGATGTTCTCGGGTTTCTACCTTGCGCTGCTCCTGATCCTCGTCGCCCT